>NHJO01000002.1 GCA_002169695.1 bacterium TMED217 | reverse complement strand
GTTTTTAATTTTTTCCATAAAAAAACCCGATGCTAATCGGGGTTCTAGACCTTTTTAGCACAATTATTTTAAGTCGCTGCAATACGGTTCAAATTACGACTCATGACAATATTTGATTGTCTTATTAGTTAATATTAAAACAAAAATAATTCAAAAAATATCAAAAAAAGCTATAAAGGTCCTCCTTTTAAAATACTCTCATCTCCGATGTCATATTTTTTATAATTTTCTTTAAATTTATCTACTAGATCGTTAGCAATATTATGATATATTGTTTTATCAGACCATGCATTTAAAGGATTTAGAATATTTATATTAATATTATCTAATTCTTTTGGTATTTTAAATCCAAAATATACATCTTCATGAAATTCTGAGTTCTCAATAGAACCATCTAAAATCTTATGTATTATTTTCCGAGTGAGAGGTAAACTAATACGTTTTGCACCAGACTGAGCACTTGCACCTATCCAACCAGTATTAACCAGATATGCAGGGACTTGAAATTGATTCATTTTTTCTTCTAATAATTTTGCATATTTAAAAGGATGAAGTGTTAAAAACGGGCCACCAAAACAAGGCGAAAAAGTAGCAGTTGGTTCAGTAATACCTCTTTCAGTTCCCGCAACTTTTGCAGTATATCCACTAATGAAATGGTACATAGCCTGCTCAGGATTTAATTTTGCTACCGGGGGCAATATTCCATAAGCATCACAAGTTAAAAAAATTATTTTTTCAGGATGTCCAGCGACACTTGGCTTTCCCTGCGCAAACACTGAATTTTCAATAAAATTAATTGGATATGACACCCTAGTATTTTCTGTTTTAGAACCATCATTATAATCGACAACTTTTGATTCTTCATCATAAACAACATTCTCAAGCAATGCCCCAGGCCTGATAGCCTTATAAATATCAGGCTCTTCTTCTGGATTTAGATTAATTGCTTTTGCATAACAACCACCTTCAAAATTAAATATTCCATTGTCTGACCATCCATGCTCATCATCTCCAATAAGAGGCCTTTTTGAATCAGTGCTTAATGTAGTCTTCCCAGTTCCACTTAAACCAAAAAATAAAGCTGGATTATTTCCACTATTATCAACATTTGCTGAACAATGCATTGATAGAATTCCCTGAAGTGGAAGGAGATAATGCATAATTGAAAAGATACCTTTTTTCATTTCACCACCATATTCTGTTCCACCTATGATAGCAATCTTTTTTCCAATATGAAAAATGATAAAAGTTTCTGAGTTCATTCCATATTGTTTATAATTAATATTTTTTACATCAGAAGCATTAATAATAGTGAATTCTGGAGAAAAATTATTAAGCTGATTATCATCCGGTCGAATAAACATATTATGCACAAAATGTGCCTGCCAAGCCTTTTTAACTAAAAATCTAACACAAAGAGAATTTTCATTATCGGCTCCGGCATAACCATCGAAAAGGTATGTTTTAGATTTTGATGAATTATAATAAGAAATAACTTGATCATATAACTCATCAAAGACAGACTCAGAAATTTTTTGATTTACATCACCCCACCAAATATTTTCATTGCTAGACTCTTCATCAACAATATATTTATCTTTTGGAGACCGTCCTGTATATTTACCAGTATCAACCATCGCTGCCCCATTAGACGCAATTAATCCCTCGCCATTCGAAACAATGTCATTAACTAAGGTCTCAACATTCAAATTTCTATGTACCTTAAGCTCATGATTTATACCAATTTTTTCAATATTTAATGATTCAGCTTTGTAACTATTCATGTATATTATTCTCCTTGAGGATGACTTTTCTGATATACTTTTTTGATTGTCTCTGGATTAAGCTTGGTGTAACGCTGAGTTGTAGACAAACTACTATGGCCAAGTAATTCTTTTATTGTTAGAATGTCTGCACCTCTATCAATAAGATGAGATGCAAAAGTATGTCTAAGTGTATGCACAGAGCCACCAATATCAGTTAATGCCAAATATTTTTTTATTCTTCTTTGTAAAGTTCGTTTCGGTAGTCTTTTATTTTTTATATTTACAAAAAGTGGGTCTTCAAAATTTTTATTGAACGATTTTCCCATCTTTTTTAGATATCTAGTAATACAATTTAAAGCTACTTTACTAATAGGGACAACACGCTCTTTTCCACCTTTCCCCATCACCTTAACCATCTCATTTACACTATCGATATCACAAATATTAAGACTTAAAACCTCGCTTAATCTAAAACCAGTTGAATAGAGAGTCTCTAAAATAGCCTCATCTCTTAAACCATCTAATTTAGTTGTAATAGGATTTTTTAATGGCTCTTGCATCAATTTATTTATTTTATGCTGTGGAACAAAGTCAGGTAAATTTTTCACTATTTTTGGCATTCTTACATACAAAGCAGGATTGTCTTTTATTTTTTCAAAATTATAAAGGTATTTAAAAAAAGACTTTATTGAAGCAAGCCTTCTGGCAATAGTTTTTGAACTATAAGATTTTTTAATTTTCTTTGATATATATACTTTCTTTTTTTCATCATCAATAAAACCTCTTATAATATTGGTTTTAATCACATTTAGATCAATAGTATGACCTTGGAAGATTTTTGAACAATAATCAATAAATAGACCAATATCTTTATCATATGATTTCATTGTATATTTAGAGAAGCCTCTCTCACTTTTTAAATACGATAAAAATTCAGTTTTTATTTTTTTTAGATCAACTTTCATAATTTAAAATAGTGTTTTCTAAATCTACAAATTCATCTGGTATAGGTGCCTCAATTTTTATTCTTTCCCCACCTTTATTTATCAGAGAAAAATCAATAGAATATGCATGCAGGGCAAACCTCCCAAAAGTAGCTAATTGATTTGAAAAATATTTATAGATTTCCGGTTTATATTGTTTGCTCTTTTTTCGACCTCCACCATATTTTGTATCTCCAAAAATTGGATTTCCACAAAAAGATGAGTGTACTCTAATTTGGTGCGTCCTCCCGGTCAAAGGATAAAATAATACTTTCGCAAAATTTACATACTGTTTTTCGACAACATATTTTGTCTTTGAATATTTTCCAATATTAAGCTTATTATTAAAAATAAAAGTCGTTGGGTCAGATTTCTTTCTTGATATCCAACCTTCAATTTCTCCATGTTCATGAGCCCACTTCCCCCATGTAATAGACATGTATTTTTTATTAATAGTTCTGTCTTTAAACTGTTTAGTTAGAGATAGGTGGGCATCATTGTTCTTTGCAATTAACATCACACCCGATGTTTCGGCATCTAAACGATGAACTATTCCAGGTCTTAATTCACCATTAATATTAGAAAGATTTTTGAAATGATAAATAAGACCATTTGCCAATGTACCAGAATGATTATTAATACCAGGATGTACGACTAAACCACTTGGCTTATTAATTACAATAATATTTTCATCTTCATATAATATTTTTATTTCTATGTCCTCAGCAATTAATTTTTCTTCGACTTCAGCATCATTATTAATATTTACTTTAATTAAATCTCCTTTTTGGAGCATATAACCAGGTTTAGTTTTATTATCATTAACTAGAATTAATGACTTTTCTATATAAGTTTTTATTCTACTTCTAGAGAGGGGGTGAAGTTTCTTAACCAGATATATATCTAGTCTTAAATCTATTTGATTATTTATTTGAAATGAATCTACTATCAAATAATAGCTTTTTTTTCTGAAGTATGATCTTGAAAATAAATAGAGTGAATAATAAAAAGAACCATTCCAATTGAAACTGAAGTATCAGCTATATTAAATATATACCACTCCCAATAAGATCCAATTTTAATATGTAAAAAGTCTATTACTTTACCTGCTAAAATACGATCAATTAAATTACCAAGAGCTCCAGAAATAATGAGCGATAAAGATAATTTCATAACTATATGACTATCTCTCTCTAACCAAAAAAAGTATAAAAGAATTAAAGTCATAATAATTGATAAAATTGTTAAAGTAACTTGACCCCCAGGTAAGCTTAAACCAAATGCCATTCCATCATTAGTAACATAAGTCAAATAAAAGAAATCATTAATTATCGGTATGGACTGATAAAGGTTCATATAGTTAAACACGCACCATTTAGTCAATTGATCAAAAATAAAAACAGCAGCTATCAGCCAGAGAAATTGCACTTTAACTTTGAGGATTATTTAATTTTTCGCCTTCTTTACAAGTAACACATTTAGTAGCATTTGGAACTTCCATCATTCGTTCTTCTGGTATTTTCCCATCGCAAACAGTACAAATTCCAAATTCTCCAGAATTAATACGCTCTAAAGCCAAATTTAAAAAGTTGACATAGTCAGTCTCCCGATTCATGAGATGAAAACCTTTTTCTCTTTCAAACGAATCTGTACCAGCATCAGCCATGTGCACACTATAAACAGAATCTTGTGATAAACTAGCGTTCCCTTTTGAATTAATATTTAAATCATCTCTTAAATCATCCATATTGTCTTCAAGTTCATCAATTTTTTGTTGAATATTTTTTCTAAACCTATCTAAATCTCTTTTACTATATTTATTTTTCGCCATTGTATTTTTCCTAATTATGATTTTTACTAATAGCTATTTTTATTGATTTATCCCTAAGTCTAAATTCAGTATTATACTCTTTTTCTGAAAGAGTATTATAAATAGCAGTAGTAAGAGTTTCATTGCAAAAATATTTTTCAAATTTACTAATAGCCAGGGCAATTTCACTATCCAATTCCCAATGTACGCTGATTCTATCTTCTACAGAAAAGCCAGCATCTTTTCTTATATTTTGAACCTGCCTGACTAAATCCCTCACAATACCTTCTTGAATAAGATCCTCATTCAATTCTAGTGTTAAACCAACAGTTATTCCATCGCCACTCACTGCTGAAAACCCTTCTGCAGCATTAGTATCAATAATAATATCTTCTTTTACCAAAGTATATGTGTTACTATTCTTTTCTATAACAATACTACCACTAGATTCATATTCTCCAAAAAATTTATCATTATCACCTGAATTTAATATCTCAATTATATCTTTTAACCCGCTACTATATTTTTGACCTAAAATTGGAAGATTAGGTTTAATATTATATTTAACTAATGAATCTGCATTTGTTATTCGCTCTATTGATTTAACATTAAGTTCATCTAATACTATAGACTTATGTTCTATAATAAAATCAGATAGATCTTCGTCTTCCAAAGCAAATATCACCTTCATAAGCGGCTGTCTGATTTTTTGCTTTGACTGGTTCCTTGCAGATCGTCCTAATTCTACCATACGCTTAAGTGTGTCTACCTTTTTAATTATTTTTTCATCTATCAAACTTTCATCTGATTCTGGATAATCACATAGATGAACACTTTTTAATTTAGTTGAATCCATATTCACTACAAGATTTTCATACATTTTCTCTGTACAAAAAGGTAGCACTGGGGCCATGCATTTAATTGTATTTACCAATACATGATACAACGTTGCATAAGCTGTAAACTTATCTTGATCATCTTCCGACTTCCAAAACCTTCTCCTATTTCTTCTTATATACCAATTTGAAAGATCTTCGATGAAACCTTCGAACGATTTTACTAAGGCAGAAACATTATAACTATCTAAGTAGCTTTTACCCTCTCGAATGAGTAAGTGTAATTTTGAAAGGATCCACCTATCTAAAATAGTTAGATTATTTTTATCAATAGTGCTATGTTTTTCTAAATCAAACCCATCTACAGATGCATAGGTAGAAAAAAAAGAATAAACATTCCAAAATGTAATCAGCTTCTTTCTTACTTCATCAGCAGGCCCATACCCAAAAAGTAAATTATTCTCTAGATTTTGGCTAGCATACATCCAACGCATTACATCAACACCCATTTTTTCAGCAGCATCATCAAACCAAATTGCATTCCCCCAACTTTTATGCATCTCTCTTCCAGTTTCATCTTTAACAAGCGCATGACCAAGTAAAGTTTTAAATGGCGCGCTATTTTCTAGCCAACTAGACATAGCCAATAATGAATAAAACCAATTTCTAAATTGTCCTGGAAAACATTCCGTTACAAAATCAGCCGGGTACCATTGTTCCCAATATTCTTTATTAGATGAATAACCTAATGTTGAAAATGGAACTATTCCAGCATCAAGCCACGGATTACCTACATCTAGTATTCTCTTTCCAATCATTCCTGTCTCAGGATGTCTGATATCAATATTATCAATCCAAGGTCTATGTGGACTTTTCCCTTTAAATTCATCCAAGCCAGATACAGCCAAATCATGTAGCTCTTGTTCTGAGCCAACAACATAAAATGAACCATCTTCGAACACCCAAATTGGAAGTGCTAAACCCCAAAACCTCTTTTTAGATATCATCCAGTCTCCCATATTATCGAGCCATTCGTTTTCTCTTTCTTTACCCCAATCAGGTATCCAATTAATATCATCAACAACCTTTTTTATCTTATCTCGCCAATCCATATTTATATACCACTCTTCAACCAATCGAAAAACAAGTTCGTCACCTGATCTCCAACAATGCGGATACACATGCGGATACTGCTCTACATATACAAGAAAATTCCTATCCTTTAAATCTGCAATTATCTCATCAATAGTATTAGGATCAGTTGCTGCTTTTTTATGAAGCCAACCGAAATGATCTATAAATTTTGCTTCTTCATCAAGTGGTGCAATATTAACAAGGTTTTTTAACTTACCAACTTTATGATCAATGTCACCACAGCCAGGAGCCATATGAACAATACCAGTACCCTCTCCTGCAACAACTATATCATTACCAATCTTATCTTTTCCTGGGTCAATGACTTTGTGTTGTTTTACTGAAGTAATACCTTCTTTTTCAAGGTCTTCATTTATAAATGGATAACCTCCAGGCTTGTTTTGAGCTTCTAAATCATCAAAAGGACCAACATATTCCAATCCAACTAATTCTGAACCTTTAACTGAGCCAATAATCTCATATCCACCATGCTCCTTGAATATCTGCGAAATCGTTTTAAGCTTAGGGATACCTTCAACCCATTGTTTTTTCTCATTGAATTGTTTTTCAAGTCTTTGATATTCTAAGTTATCTTTTGCAAAATAATATATCGAACCATCAACAGATTTTAATTTAACATATTCTAAATTAACATTAACTCCAACGACCACATTAGAAGTAAGCGTCCATGGTGTTGTCGTCCAAACTAGTAAAAACTCTTTTTCTTTTCCTTTAATCGGAAATCGAACAAATACAGATCTATGGGCAACAAGTTTTCGACCTTCAATGACCTCCATCTGAGAATATGAAGTTCCAGATCGTCCACTCCAAGGTACTACATCAACATCTCGATATATTTTTTCTTCCTCAAATAATTTTTTTAAAAAACCCCATATCGTATAATTATTTTCATCCGACATTGTAAAATACGAATTTTCCCAATCCATCCAATATCCCAAACGTATAGACTGGTCAGTTTGGATTTTAGAATATTTTAATACTCTTTCTTTACATAGATTAACAAATTTCTCAATTCCATATTCTTCAACATCTTTTTTTGATTTAAAACCTAATTCTTTTTCTACTTCGATTTCAACCCAGAGGCCTTGGCAATCAAATCCATTTTGATACCTAAGTTCAAAACCAGACATTGATCTATAACGATTATAAATATCTTTTAACGTTCTACCCCAAGCATGGTGAACCCCCATTGGGTTATTAGCTGTAATAGGACCGTCAATAAAACTCCATTTTGGTTTCCCTTTATTGAGTTCACGACGTTTATTAAAGATTTCTTCTTTTTCCCAAAAATCAAGAACCTCATGCTCTTGCGAGATAAAATCGATATTCGAATTAATTTTTTTTATCGCCATAGGAATAAATAAATATTTTCAATTTATAAACCCTGAAATTAGGGTGTTATTGTTTTACATTGCTAGTTAAGAAAGCAAATGAACTACATAAATAAAAAGAATCTATTTTTAATAGTTAAGAGTGACAAATAAAGATGAACCATCATCCTTTTTTATAAGTAATAATAAACTGCCTCTAGATCGAGCTACCTTTTCTTTCTTTTTAAACTCTTTTAATGATTTTACCTGCTGGGTGCCTACTCTTTTTATAATATCGCCTTCTTTTAATCCTTTTTCTTCTGCTTCACTACCTTGTTCAACATCAGTAATGACTAAATTTCCATCGTTATCCTCAATATTATACTTCTTTTTTAATGAATTATTTATTTCTTTTACCTCAAGACCAAGTATAGAGGTTCCTTTTGAAGGTCTTAAAGCAACTTTTTTATCATCCTTTAACTCTTGAAGAACAACATTTAATATTTTTTTAGAACCATTTCTAAATACTACAACTTTCGATTTAGAACCAGGAGGCATAAGAGATACAATATTCCTTAAATTAGAGGAGTCAGTTATATTTTTATTATCAAACCTTACGATAACATCACCTTCTTCAACGCCTGCTTTTTCAGCTGGACTATCGCCTACAACCTGTGTGACTAACGCGCCATCTCGAGATTCCATTTCCAATGCCTTTGCTGCATCATCATCAATTGGTTGTATGTAAACACCTAACCAAGACCTCGTAACATATCCTTTATCAATAAGGTCAGCCATTATTCTTTTAGACATATTAGAAGGTATCGCAAAACCAACACCACGATTACCACGCTCATAACCACCTGTTGCGATTGCTGTATTAATCCCTATAAGTTCACCTTCCATATTCAACAAAGCACCACCGCTATTTCCAGGATTAATAGCTGCATCTGTCTGAATAAAATCTTCATAATTCTGACCTCTTATAATATTACTCCTTCCCATTGCACTGACAATTCCAGTGGTCACGGTATGACTTAAATTTTCAGAAAAAGGGCTTCCTACCGCCATAACCCATTCACCAACTCTTAAATCATCAGAATCACCAAGCTTAAGCTGCCTCAAATTTTCAGCCTCAATTTTTAAAATTGCCAAATCTGACTTAGGATCTGTACCCATTATTTTTGCGCTATATTCTCTTTTATCAATCAACTTTACCTTGATATTGTCCATATCCTCTACCACATGATTATTTGTTAAAATATAACCATTACTAGCATCCACAATGACACCAGAACCTAGTGCATTTGTTTTATACTCTCTCTCACTATTAGGATCCATATAAGGATTAAAAAAGAAATAAAGATCATTATTTGGCACTTTCATAATTTTGTCAGTAATAATAGTTACAACGGCAGGTTTTGCATTTTCAGCTACATCAGCGAAAGCTTTACTAAACTGCTGTACGACCGAATTCTGAGAGAATAAACTAGTGGTAATAAATAAAATGATAAAATATTGACGAATCATTGTAATCCTTTTTTTATTTTGACTATAATAATGCATATAAAGTGTATAATGTTCCAAAAAAAAAGCCCTCAAATCGAGGGCTTTTAATTATACTTCTAAATTAAAGATTATTTCAAAAATAACATTTTTCTCATTGCATGATATTTATTTGTATGCAAAGTATAAAAATACATACCAGTAGATACCATAGACCCTCTATCATTTGTACCATCCCATTGCATAGTATGATATCCAGGTGTTATCTCTTCATTTGCTAATGTTTTTACTTTTTGACCCATCAAGTTATAAATCGAAATCTCAATAGCAGAAGCCTCAGGTATATCGAACCTGATTTCCGTTTTTGGATTAAATGGATTTGGATAATTTTGATGTAAAGCGAATACCCCAGGAACTAGCTTAACGTTCGCTGAAATAATTCCATTAGAGACATCGGCAATTTCACCTTTTGGACCCGAAACAATAACATCAGCTGCTGTTACTCCACTGATATCTAAAACATCTCCTTTAAAACTATATGGGATTTTAACAAGGCTTTGTTGGCTATTTGATTCTACTACTCCACCATCGGTATCAACAACGATGACTTTCATCACACCTTCTTCTACATTATTATATGTAATCACAACATTGTCCTGTAAAACAGTTAAACTAGGAGAACCTAGACTTACCATATTAGAGTTATAAACAAGATCAAATTGAACACCCCTTAGAGCACCATTATAATCAAGATTTAATAATAATTCATTAGATTGATAGTCATTGACCAGATCAACATAAGCCATTGAACCTGAGCCTACTAGACGACCGGTTGAGGTACCTGCGATGATATCAACAATCATAACGACGTCAGCGATATTAAGTTCGCCATCTCTATTGATATCTGCATTATTAACTGCTGCATCACTTGGTGTAGTTTGTTCTAAAATAAAATCAACAAGTACAAGCACATCTGCGATTGTTGTTTCACTATCGAAATTCGCATCACCTACAGCATATGGTATTGCACAAGCCGCATTAGACGGCCTTGATTCTAAAACACCATAACCACCTGTTGAAGGGTCTCCAGTATTCCAACGTGCTTTCACATGATAACAGTAATTCATATAATTTTCACTAACCATAATAGTATCCAATGTATCTGTAGTTGTAGCTACTAAAGTTGTAGTAGCATCATCAGCTACTTGATATACATTGTATACTTCAAGGCTATCATCTCTACTATTATTTCTATCAAAATTAGGAACTGATCTTGGCATATAAAGATCAGATAAAATAAAATCACTATCAGCATTATTTCCACTTTGGACAGATGGTTGTTCAGAATAGTTTGACAGTCTTCCATAATTTAAATCCGACGCATCAACATCAGTACCAGCTGATGCCATAACAGCATAAGCCGCATCCGCTCCAGGAGCACCAAGAAAACCAGCAAGAATTCCAAAGTCTCCTGCAAGACCATAATATTCATCTGCGATAGTATTCCAAGCAGCGCCTGTCGTTACCCAGTTTCGATCAAACCACTCAGGCGAGACTGGATCAAGATCATCTGCTAAAGAAAGGAATCCTCCACCATCATTAACAACGATATATACATCTCCACTTGTAATTTCAATTCCTAAATCAGCAGCATCAATAGAAAACTGTGCAAGAACCTCTGGCTCACTACTCAGATCAATCGAAGCTGAAATTATAATAGGGTCACCTGTAGGCCCAGCTGCAGATCCAGAAGGATCTAAATATGCTTCTACAGATGCAGTAGAAGACGTTCCACCACCATAATAACTACCCTGAATACTAATTACAATATCTTGTAAAGTCGCTGGGTAATTTGCAGGGGTAAACCTAACACCAAATGCACAGCCGCCAGCACCACAGCCAATCTGACCTTCAAAAAAATCATCATAATAAGCAATGTCATACTCGGCAACTGTACCAGGTGTTCTCCAAGAAAGAAAAACTTCTTCATCTCCTGGTACTGCCACTAATGCAACAGGAGATGGCATGTCAGGCGATAGAATAATATTTTGCACAGTAGGTGCAGCTTGGGCTAGTACGCTTACCTCAGCGGTATTCGTATAAAAACCAGGTCTAGAGGCCTGCACAATATGCGTACCGACGTCAAGATTCCATAGCGTATATGCACCATCTAATCCAGTTGTATCAGAAACTCCACTTGCAGTTACGACAACACTATCAAGCGGAGCATTATTTGTATCATATATGTAGCCACTCACATCACCAAAGAAATATTGGGAAGCATCTTGAACGGTAATTGTATCACTCTCATAATTAGTTCCACCCACAGGACCATCATAAACAGCAGCAACACCAAAAGTATAGGTTACTTCATTCTGTATACCCATAACTGTATAACTAGTAAATTCTGTTACCTCATTATTAACAAGAGAGTCTCCGATATAAACATTATATCCCAAGAAATCATATTCAGTTCTTGATTGATCTTCATTTGAAATCGGGTCGACGTTCTGTTGGGTAGATAAACTTATATCAAGAGTGTATTCTCCTTCATCACTACCGTAGCCATCAACAATAATATAGAAAAGACCTGCTTCTAAATTAAGACCCAGCAATTGAGAAACCCAACTTACTCCAGCAGCAGTAGTACAATCATCATCATTACATGCCGTACCTCCAGCAGCTAAATTCCCGTCTACATCGTATACATATAATTTTGTATCATACTGAGAGTCATCACATAGAGAAATATCATATGCTCCACCTGCGCTAGTCATCATATAAACTACATCTGGAGATAAAGAGCCAGTATAAGGACAGACCTCATCATAGTCGTCTTCAAAACCTACAGTGGTACCACTTGCTGAAAAAGGCAATCCAGTAACAATAAAAGGATTATCCATCTTATCACCTTCGGTGCCACCGCCACCGCCGCCGCCACCTGGTCCTTGCCAGATTAGTAACATCTCTTCATCGCCGGGAAATGACATTAAATTTGAAGGTGCAGCAGCAACCCACTGTTCTGGTGTAGCACAAACGACATCACTCGCTGGTGATATTGCATTATTACCATCTACTGTACCATTCGTATCGTATACAGCCGTAACATAATAACAATACTCTGTACCATTTGTTAAACCTGTATGGGCCCACTCTAGCTCAGTTGTGGTCCCAAGAACAGAGCCATTCCCTCTTTGAACGCGATAAGTTACAAACTCACCACACTCAACAGGAACATCTCTAATAATTTCAAATTCGCCTGTTTCAATTTTAACTGGATCTGACAACTGAAGATCTTCCAGTAATGACAGATCATAGGTAACATTTTTATCAAAAGGAATTGGGTCTGTATACGAAATCATATTTACACCATAACGACCCTCTTGAGTATCAAAGACCACTTCATACTCTGAGTAAGACTCTGTACCATCAAATGTAAATATTGCACTACCATCTATATAAAGAACGAATCCACCAGAATTACCATCTCCGAATGTGTCATAGATTGTAAACGTATAGTTACCATGTTCAATATCAAAATCCCATGTATATAACTCGCCGGCAGTTGTCAAATCACCAGGAGCCGCAGAACCAATAATATTACCAGATGCATTACTAACGAGATCCCATGAAATTTCTGTTGGCCAACTATCCGGAGTAATTGCAACCGTAAAGGTCACTAAAAAAGGATTTGCAGGCTCTTCCCATGAAATGATGTTTTGGCCATCTCCGCCTAGAGCATTTACATTCTCAACAGGACAAATTTCCTGTGCACTTATGTTACAAATGATAAGGCTAGCAATTATTAAAACTATACGAATATTTTTCACTATTTTTTCCTCCAATAAATAAAATGGTAGATAAAGTTAATTAAATTAAAGAAGTCTTTCTTATGAATAAGCTGAATTTAGTATGTCCTAGATGTTATTCAATTCTTTTTTATGAGGAATATTATATAGTTATTTCCACTAGATACCTCTTTGAAAGCTGACTACCCATTGATTGTCATTATTAATAAATTTATTATTCTTTAAAAGGAAAAATGGGAAATCTAATCTTAAGTATAGTGGTTTATTATAAATATTACCTCCAATACGAATACCTACTCCAGCATCAGCCATTCTACGAGTTATAGATTGATTATAAAATATTCCACCATCTGAAAATAAAGCCAACTCACAGCTTATATCATTATTATCCAGATATCCCCCTAGACTGATCTGTTTGTTTATCATAAAGAGCTCAGAAGAGAGTGAGATGACAGCATCAGAACCTTTTTCGGATTGATTTACAAAACCTCTAATATTCCCCTCACCAGGCATGTGATAATTTTGATTAAATTGACTAACTCCAAAAAAACTATCATCATTTCGCAAATAAGATTTCTTGAACATATCTACAGAACTATTACCTTCAACATTATATCCTTCTTGATTTGGTACTCCATTTTTATTTGTCCAAATTTTTCCCATAAATAATCTGGTCCTATATCCACCAGAACCAAATCCACCAAGTTTTCTCATTATATTATTATTTGAAAATGATTTATTCTTACTCATAGATGTCACCAAAGTAAATCGATTAAAGCTCCAATCAGAATATGGATCAACAGATGACGAGAATTCAGAATCAACGTCAATTAATTTATGATCAATCTCATATTTTAAATACAAAACTGCAAGCTTACCTGGGTCAAAAAGGTCAGTTCTCAATGTATCTACACTTGGTTGAGCATAAAAGCCTGCTTTATATGTGAAATATGGTTTTTTCTGATAAGTATTTGAAATCCTACTTTCTACCTCAGCCCCAAATTCTTGAAGTCCAGGCTGGTTAAAACCCCATAGTTTAAAATTAGAATTTCTGAAAAAATGAACAGGCTTATACACCCTAAAATAAGACCAATATATTTCATTCTGATTTGAGAGTGTATCTTTTTTCGATGCATAATTAAACCACAATCTGGTCTTTTCCCAATGACCATATGCTTGATCAATTCTAATGCCAGGTGCATAACTATCAATATTATTATAATACAAAGAAGGCAACCATCTATAAACCATAGTATCTCTAGGGTTGTATCTCATCCCCGGCCAATCAAATACGAATTTACGATTCATGCTTGTTGAGTTATTTCTAAAATCAACATCCATGGTCTGTACATCTGGATCTAGAGTGACACGAAGTGGCTTAGAAGGCACAACATAACGAAGGGTATCTTTCACTCTCCACAAATGATTCCGCCACCATTGCCGGTGAATATCACCATTGGAGAGATCTGTTTCAATTAATAATGGCATATATCTATTACCAAGGCTTTTAACATTAAGATCAATGCTATATGAACCATCATCATTTTTATTTTTTCTCCATGAATTAATTTCATAATCCATCACTCTGGTGTCATGTAGCCAAGCATCAAAAAACCAATTTAATTCTTTGCCAGTAGCATTCTCAACGGAAGTAATAAACCTGCTTTCATTTACATGTTTTAATTTCCAATTATTATAATACTCCTGTATCGATAAATAATAAAGCGAATCTCCCAAAACGTATTTTAATTCATTTAACATTAAAGAGGGCTTTGTATAAACATTTTGCCGATAAGATGAACCACTTTTATACTGGTAACTTTCTCTACTTACAGGTTCATCATGAACACTTGTGATATAGCGAATCGAATACCACTGATCACTATGCAATCTATTAGTATAAGACCAATACTTTCGCTGATAAGGGTCTGTCCAATCATCTGATTTCCAATCAAAACCTTTTGAACCATAGCGATCGATCATATAGTCCCGAGTTTGAGCACTAGTAAACCCCTCATCAAGCCATGCTTCATCAAGTTCATTATTTGCTAGAACTCCATAAAACCATATGTGACCTATTTCATGTAGAATTAAACTCTCGCTATCACTCCCGTCCATGATAAGCATCGGATATTCCATTCCGCCACTTTTTAACCTGTCTGTATTTGTGACTTGAGGATAAGGATATTCACCAAATTTATTTGTTAACCACTTCATTGCCCTAACTGATCTTTGACGAACAACACGATTCCAATCACTCGCGTTGACCTTATTGTAAAGAACGTGGATATCAATGCCACCCCAGTTATCATATTCATAAAGGAAGTTCGGAGAAGCTACCCAAGCAAAATCATGAACATTTTCCGCTAAGAATCGAACTTTCCTAACGCTGCTTTCGATAGGTTCTTCATATTTTTTTTCAAAAGCTTCTAACCATTCACTAAAATCAGAAGATGTATCAACACGAACACTCTGCCAACCAGGGTCACCACTAATGACAACTCCAGAGGCTCCCATAATAAATCTCTCTGGTAATTCAAAAGAGATATCAAAATCGCCAAATTCACCGTAGAATTCCCCTTCCGCATGAAAGGGCTGTGCGTGCCAACCTTCTTCATCATAAGCAGCTAATTTAGGGTACCACTGCGCCATATTATATTGACCCTCAAAGTACCCGGCTCTTTCAACCATCCCACCAACATGATGATTCCAATCCATATCAATACGGACATCTTCATTCGGAAGTAACGGTTTATTTAATTTTGCATGTAAGATAGTATCATCGACTTTATAATTTAGAAGAATGATGTCTCCATTTTTTGCTATAGTAAAATTCCTTATATCTATCTTACTCTCATAACCTACTAAATCATTTTTAAAATACTTTGCTCTTGAATCTCTACCGTAATTATTCATGTATTCTCTGTGCTTTACGGATCCAATTTGAAAAGCATTTGGATATAAATGCATATAAATATTATGAAGTGTATCTGGAGAATTGTTTTTATAGGTAATTATCGATTTGCATGCTAGCTGTCTTACACTATCAAGAAGGACAACTTCCATTTTATAATCTACAGATTGCTGCCAATAATTTTTCTGAGCACTGATAATCGTAATTGTAAAAAAAACAAAAAAAATAGCTATAGATCGAAGATAATTCATCAGATAGCTTATTAAACTATAGGTAAGGCTTTAAATCCCGATAAAAAACACTGCCCGGCCTAGCACCTCTATAAGTTTTGACGATATAGCCTTCACGATCAATTAAAAAAGTTGTCGGAACTGCCCTTGTACCGACGCCTGTCACTGTTCCATAATCACGAAATGCTTTATATGATTCATTCTCACCAATATCAGTTAGAATTGGATAATTTATTTTGTAATACTCTGAAAAACGTTTGATGTTTTCAGCGGTACCAGACTGAACTGCAATACCAACAATTTCTAAACCTTCTGCATTATATTCATCATAAAGTTTGATAAAATCTGGAATTTCTTTTCTACACGGACCACACCAAGTACCCCAGAAAGTCAGCATCACTACTTGGCCTTCATAGGCAGAGAAATCAATGACATTTCCCTCAAGATCAGAAAGTAAAAAGTCAGGTGCTTTCACCTTTTCAAAAGAAGTTTGAGTGTTGGAATTATTTACCCGCTTTTTTGGTTTTTTTATTTTTTTTGGTTGTCTTTTACTAGCAACTTTATTTTCAGTTCTTTTTGATGATATTTTCTTACTCTTTGGTATTTTTGCCTTAATGACATTTTTATCTGCATCAAGATTTTTAATAGGTTTTTTTTCTAATAAATTTACTTTTTTATCATCTGAGGTAGAATCACCACCGCAGCTAAATAGGACGAACAAAGATAGTATTATGTAATATATTTTCATTTTTTTATTAATTAAATCTAACCAAATCTACAATATTATTCTAATTAGTATCAGCGTTACTGAATTTTTCAATTCCTTTTGAAAGGAAATATTCAAACCCATTAGGTATATAGCCACCAGTATCAACGATAGTCGATTCATTGTAAGGGTCTAAAATAACATAATGAGGCTGGGTCGCTGTTTTATACCTTTCAAACTGCATCTGAGCAAATACTGCGCTTAGTGAATCTTTTTTATCTACATATAACCTAGCAAGTACCATCTTATCAAACTCCTCTTTTATACCATCCAACGTAAATACTCTACGCTCCATCACTCGACAATTTGCACAATAGACTCCTGTGAAATCGATAAACAAAGGTTTTCCTTCTTTTTTTGCCTTCTCTAATGCGCCATCATAGTCATCTACAAACCAACCCTCTTTTATCGCAATTTCATCATCAGTAGGCGGTGGAGGTACCATTGCCTCTATAATTTCATCTGCAAACCTAGGGAGACCACTATAATGATATGTTGGCTTAGAACTAAGAGAAAGTGCAATCGGAAGGAGTACGATTAATGTGATAACAATTCCTAGAACACCTACTTTTGGTTTGTCTTTTTGAGAGGCTGGTTGAAAAGAGAATAACCCAGCAAGATATAATATTAAAACGACACCAATTAATAAAAACAGAGCTAGAACAACGCTCCTTGGTAATAATCCAATTTCCCACTCGAGATCTGGTACCCATAAAAATTTTACTGCTGCTGCTAGCTCAATAAAACCAAAAATGACCTTCAATTTTTCCATCCAAATACCAGACCGAGGTAATTTCTCTAGAGATGCTGGAAAAAGAGATAGAATGACAAATGGAAAAGCAAATACAATTCCATATATAGTCATCCCTAAAAAGCTAGTAAAAAGACCACTTGCAGTTCCGCTTGCGGCAACCACTAATAACATACCAACGACAGGCACCGTGCAACTGAAGCTTGTGATAGCAAAGGCAACACCAAGAATAATCGAACCAATATATGCATTTTTTGCAGACTGCCCTGCTTCATCTGTCTTACTAAGCAATGCACCAGTAACATTTATATTAATAACACCAAACATCCACAAAGCAAAAAATATGAATAAGATTCCTAAAACAAGATTCAACCATGCATTTGTCGCAATGAAATTTCCGATATTTGCGTAGCCGGTTTGAACCGCAGCATCATTTACCCCCCAAGATAAAAAGCTAACCAGTAGGCCAATAAAAATAAAGGTACCAGCGATACCCGAACCATAAAATGCTGCCACCGTATTCTTACCGATATTTTTATCTTCTGAAAGCTTACCGAAAAACGAAATAATAATTGGAATCATTGGGTAAACACAAGGCATAACCCAGCTGAGGATCGCACCACCAATCGCAAAAAGGATTAAACTCAATATAGACCGCTCATTGCTCTGGCTATTATCTACATCTTCTACTGTACTGAATACTAGCCTATCTTGTCTTGGCTCACCAGGTTCTAGTTTGACAGATACAGTATCAGTCAAAGTCACAGGTGGATAGCAGAGTCTATTGTTACACACCTGAAAATACATACTAACCTCTAAGTCATAATTACCTGGGTCTAAATTTCTTTTTAATCGAACAGGTATTGTAAATCTCGTATTCCCTCTATGATAGAATGAGGTCAAATCAAAACCAGAATCAAATTCCTCAGTTGGCTTTGGCTCAATAACCAAACCAGTCATTCCAACAGCTTCTCCAGATAGACTAACCTCTGTTGGTAATGGCCCATCCACTATTTTATAAATTGAATAAATTTTCCATTCGTCGTCCATATTTGCATCAACATGAACATCGATCGCCTCACCAGCCCTTGCAGATATTTTTTCCTCTACACTGATTGTGACAGGGCTAACAATCTGTGCACCAATGAAGCTAGAATAAAAAACTAAATAACTAATAAAATATTTTAACATATAATGATGCAAATATTACTTAAGACTTCTAAATAAATCGTAATAAATATGATCCGCATCAGGAGGCGTTTTGACTAATGAATCCAACGCTCTCTTAGCAGCATCACGGCCACTATCTAATAGATAATCAAATTTACCAAATTCTGACCAATGTAACCCCAATACATCTGGCCTAATGAGAATATCTGCATCTTTCGAAATCCTTTCTTTGAGCCTTAGTGAAGTAATAATATCAGCCCGCCTAACGATCTCGATCATATTAGGATTTTCTAATGGCTTAACACTATAATTAGTAATATCAATTGCCATCACGACACTAACCTTTCTCTTTAAAATTTCGATGGGGATAGGCGCGGTCACACCGCCATCAACCAGTAAGCGTCCGTCATTGTGCGTCGGCTCAAAAAAACCTGGTATTGATGAACTTCGAACAATGGCCTCTTTTATATCGCCTTCTTCATGCACTACATCGCCTCCAGTATGGATATCTGTAGCCAGGATCTTAAGCGGAATTTTTAGCTCTTCAAACGTATCTACTGGAAGCAAATAATCAACTGCTTTTTCAAGAATCTTTCTACTAGCAACAAAGGATTTATTTAGACCTAATATAACCATATAGTGTTGCTTCACTTTGGAGGTTACTTTTTTTAAAAAAGTCTCCTGATTACGCCCGTCTAATAACTCACCAGAGTTGAATTGCCTGAAAGAGTCATCACCCATGAACTCACGAAACCGCTCCTCTATCCATTTTGGGTCAAGGGTAGCAGCGTACATTGCACCAACTGTCGAACCGGCACTTGTACCTGCGATTATATCAGGCCTTACACCGGCACTATGCAAAGTCTGAATTGCTCCAATATGTGCTGCGCCTCTAGCACCTCCACCTCCAAGTGCAAGACCGAGGTATGATTTACTCATCTATTTTTTATCTTCCAGATGGACTTTCATTTCTATACGATCATCAGGATTATCTCTAGCATCCCTAGGCGCGTTAACTATGTCATCTACTATATCAAGGCCACTAACGACCTTCCCAAATACAGTATACTGATTATCTAAAAAAAGAGAATCAGCGACGCATATAAAAAACTGACTACCACCGCTATCTGGATCTTGAGATCTTGCCATAGATAAAATACCACGTTCGTGCGATCTAGGGCTAAACTCGGCAGGAAGATCCCACGTTGATTCATCAGTCTCAGTTCCTATACCAAAGTATTTAGCTGCATTTCCGCCAGTTCCATGTCGGCTTTTATCATCAGACTTTGAAAGTGGATCACCACCTTGGATCATGAATCCAGGTATGACCCGATGAAAGATCGTACCATCATAATACCCGTTTTGAGCATGGAGCTTAAAACTCTCAACATGTTTTGGAGCTATGTCATCAAAGAACTCTAATACAATATCTCCAAATTTTGTCGAAATAACCGCAGTGTCTTTATCCATAAATATATCTTCCCTTCTTATTAATAGATGTTTTTATACTAATTGAATTTTTTTTACTATAGATTTATTTATTACAGCTTGCTACGAAATATAGCAATTTCAACAAGTGTTAATATTTTCCAACCGCCTTAGCCAGCTTTCTTATAAATGACCCGATAATAAACTATAGCAGCAATTATCAAAACTAGCAATATAAAACCAAAAGTTCCTCCTCCACTTTGATTAGAAGATGCACTTTTTACTGCTGCATTTAATCGGACTTTCATTTCTATACGGTCATTAGGATTATCCCTAGGATCTCTAGGCGCGTTGACGATCTGATCAACTACATCAAGACCACTAACGACCTTCCCAAAAACGGTGTACTTGTTATTTAAAAAAGGGGCATCAGCAACACATATAAAAAACTGACTGCCACCGCTATCTGGATTTTGAGATCTCGCCATAGACAAAATACCTCTAACATGAGGAGTCGGACTAAATTCAGCAGGAAGATCCCATGTTGACTCATTTGACTCAGCCCCAATACCAAAAAATTTAGCTGCATTCCCTCCTGTTCCATGCCTGCTTCTATCTTCAGACTTTGTAAGTGGATCTCCGCCTTGAATCATAAAGCCAGGAATAACACGATGGAAGGTTGTCCCATTATAGTATCCGTTTTTTGCATGTAACTTAAAACTCTCAACGTGCTTCGGGGCAATATCATCAAAAAACTCTAGCACAATATCTCCAAATTGTGTAGAAATAACTGCAGTCTCTTTATTGTTTATGGATTCATTATTATCTTTATTGTTTTGTCTTGAATGAGAACGGGATTTACTACTGCTACTCTTACTCTTACCTTTACCTTTTCCCTCAGCCTCACTACCGATTAAAACGAAAATCATTAAAACAAAAGTTGTTATTTGTTTAATCATACTATATCTCTACTCCCTGGTTTCTGAACTAAAATTGAAGTTAAACTATCTGGCACCTCATCTGGTGCATAACTTATCGCTTCCAGAGCAATAATTGAAAATTGATTTTGATGAAGATTAACTATGCCATTACTTCTGTCTACCAATACCCCAACTCCGGTAATATTTCCTCCATGTTTCAAAACTTGATCCATTACCTCCTTTACTGAGCCGCCAGTAGTTATGACATCTTCGACAACCAAAATATTTTGTGATTTATCAATATTAAATCCCCTACGGATACACATCTCACCATCCTTACGTTCAGCAAAAATAGTTTTTACATTAAGCAAACGGCCCACCTCTGTACCTAGAACAACCCCTCCAATCGCTGGAGATATCACTAGATCAATTTTTGATTTTTCAAAGCGGCCTGCTATCATCGAAGCAAAAGAAGTTAAGTATCTAGGATGCTGTAGTACTCTCGCGCACTGAAAATATGATGGACTGTGTCTCCCAGATGTCAAAATAAAATGACCATCTAATAGCGCACCTGTCTCTTTAAATACATTTATTATTTCTTTTTTATTCATTTAAAGCTCTATTGATTTTCATAACATATGACTCGGCGGAATTCCGTACCGCGGATTCACTCAAATCGCCGGCAAAAGAGATAGCTCTCGAAACATTAATTATGCCAATACTTGAACTATTACCAACTCTAACACTATGGTCAAGGTCTCCCCCCTGTGCTCCGACTCCAGGGATTAATAGAGGTAGCTCCGGAACAAGATCGCGAATGGCAGATAACTCATCAGGGACAGTAGCGCCGACGACCAAACCAATATTATTATTTTTATTTAATGTCTCTGCCCAAATGGCTACACTTTCATATAGAAAAGAATCATTATCTATTTTCCTACTTTGAAACTCAGATCCTGAAGGATTTGAAGTTCTACATAATATAAAAACACCTTTCTCTTTATTTTTAATAAATGGTTCTATACTATCAACTCCTAAATACGGACTCAGTGTAACACAATCAAAATCAAAATAATGAAAAATACTTTCTGCATATTGATTTGCCGTGCTACCGATGTCACCTCTTTTGGCATCTGCGATCAAAATTGGACCCTTGCCGATATAATGAACTAATTCCTCAAGCCATAAAAACCCCTTTGGACCCCAACGTTCAAAAAAAGCAAAATTAGGCTTAAAAGCCAGAGCCATATCTCTGGTGGCATCAACAACTAGCTTCGAATGAGCGATCAAATCATCAATATTTTCTGAACCAAGTTTCTCAGGACTAATATCAATTCCGACACATAAAAAAGAGTTTATATCTTTTGCTCGATCTATAAGTCTTTGATTAAAAGAAACCATTGACCATAAATATACCTAGATAAAAAAACTTTTAAAAAAACTGATTTACATTTATTCTAAATAAAAACAAAAGTGTGTTTGAAAAATTAAATTTTGTAACATTGTTTCGTGACAAACATCGAATCGAATGATAAACAAGTATCCACCACAAAAGTAATTGCATCTAGTGGCTCGTTTAATATTGAACTAATCGAAAAAGTAGGGAATGAAGATTATGATGCTCTCATCAAAATATCAAAAACCCTAGAAAAAGAATATGGCAAAAGATCAGTTCTAAATGAAAAAACGATTGATCTTTATTTTGACCGAAATGAATCCCTGCCTCTTATCGCTAGATCTCAAAACAATATTATTGGATATATTATCGGTCTACCACTAGAATCTCTTTCAAAAGAACCATGGGCCAGGCTTGATGAGCACTACGGCCAATTTAATACGATCTATACCTATGCCTTTGTTATTAAAGAGGATTATAAAGGAAAAGGACACGCAAAAATCCTTAAAAAAGTATACATACACTGGGCAAAAAAAAGGAAAGGTATTCGATACATAACTGGCCATGTTAAGCAAGGTATTTCATCGAAATTTAAGGGCGATATAATTATCATAGAACAAATCGATAACTGGCAGGGAACAGGAAAAATGTTTGAATATTATCGTAGAAACTTAGATCCAGAGGATATATACAAATCCAATCCTAATTTATCTAATTAAAAAAACTATTATATTTATTGACATATAACATCGATAGATTTATTTGCTAGCTCTCTTAAAGCCTTTATACTAGCCCTTTCAACAAAATCATAGTCCAATGCCTCAGACTTTGCAATAATATGTGAGATAAGAATATTACCACTCTCTCTATATTTTAGATTTAAGATAAAAAATGCTTCAGATTTAAACGGTTGCTTCCTACTCTCTCTGCGCATATTCTCCTTTGCTGTAACCTCAATACTCATTAAAAGATCAGAATCATTTATATCGCTTACAAATTGCACACCATAATTATCGCCAAAACAGCTTTTTATTGAATCATAAATAGCCGAATATTCAAGACCTGTACCTAAAGATGATATTGACTCTGTTGAGTAGATCGTAACATTCTTTGGCATAATCGTTATTTTATAATTAGCCGGTTTTATTGAAAATAGCGGAAGGTAATCACCTTGCAATATTTTATCATAATCAACGCCCAAAGAAAGAGAATAAGATGATCCTGAGGGTGATACTGGCAAAATCATAGATAGATCATTTGCTGAGTCAGATACCCAATGTCCGGCATCAAATTCAGATGCATAGTCTAACAACACATCAATACTATCTAGCTTTTTACTACTTACATTGTCGATTAATCCTATGTTTATTTCTTCATTCTCGTTCATGATTGGGACAGAACTAAGAAATTTTGGATTCAATATAAATTCTATTCTTTCATTATAATCATTAATAATATATGCTAACTGATTCAATGTCTTGTCTTTTGATTCTTTTACTTTTTCATCTTCTTTTATGATATGATCTATCAGCTCAACTGAAATACGTATCGCTTTTGATAATAACAAAAAATTTTCTTTTGAAGGTAATCCTTTTATACTAGAGATAACTTTATCTAAATCATATCCGTCAAATTTATTTTGCAAAAAATTTAAATAATCGCTCTTATTGAGGCTAAGTAGGAGGTACTTTTTTACTCCATCATTATACGTATCCTCCTTTTTCACAAGTTTATTAATAACCTTCATTCTTGACTTTAAAATATCATTTGTAATATTCCCTAATTTTTCATCACTTAGATCGATCTCATTTTTAATAATTTTCTTTATCTGATTTTGTATCTGGCTTTTTATTAAATCCTTCGCAATTGCCTCATAATCTAAAGAATCTCCAATGGCCATAGAGCCAACCCCATACCATGTATCTATATCTATTTTCTTTCTAGTTATCCAATCTGGTTTTTTTTTAGGCTTCGGTTTAGCTGCTGGTAATGGCTCTGGCTTTGAACCACAAGATTCAATAATGATGGTCAACATAATAACTACAACAAAACAAAATAATCGATTCATCTTCAAAATAGATCTTGTTCGATTAAATTTATAAACCACAGATCTCTAGACTTAGTAGTTCTGCTAAATTTTTTAAAGAGTTGATACCGGCTTTCTCAATTGAATCAAAGTCAGATCCCTCTTTCTCTGAAATCGCATGATTAAAGACCTTCTCCTTGGTTCTCATATCTGTCAGGGTGATTGATCCTGTAGAATGAACAAAATATGGATATATATCACTAACTTTTTCTTTGTGTTCTAACATTGATATGTCCAAACTAAGTAGGATATCAGATTCATTTTTATCATTTACAAATACTGCAGAATATTTATTGATAAAACATGTTCTTATCGCATCAACGACCTGGGAAGTAGGAGCAGAATCATTAAAACTTTTCATAATATTTTCAAAATAAATTTTTGGAGAAGAAAGAAAGACAGTAAGCGGGAAAACTTTTGGTTTTACATTTAATAAAATTACAGAGGCTTCGTCCATCATCTCGCTATATCCAATCTCAAAGCTAACATTATAACTTCCAGCATCTTTTAATATTGGTTTTGGCTGATAGATAGTAGACCCATCTTTCTTTGTCATGATCAGATCATGTTGCTCTATATCACTAAACCTAGTTGTGATCCATATCCCTTTGATTAACTTTTTTGAAAGTAGGTCCATCGTGCTAACTTGTATCCTTTTGTTATCATTTACAAGCGGCATAGACTCTAAAAACTGAGGATCAAAAACAATAGAAATTCTTTCATTATATGCTCGCATTACATCTCTAGCGACATCAATTACCCCAACAGGTGTTTTATACTTGTTAGTGTCTTCTATAACAGGGTAATAATCAAGAAACATACTGATAGTATCAACCGCTTTATATATCTTAGTGAAATTATCTTTCGAAACTTTATCATCAATATTATTTAATATTTTAATCGCTTCTATCGTAGCATTTTGTTTATCACTAAAAAGAGTATTTACATAATTCTTTTTATTTAACCTTGCGAGAGCATACTCGTAGTTCTTACCTTTATATTTTTCAGCAATATCTGTATGGGCAAGAATTTTGGATATTCTATGTTCTATGATTTTGTTCATGTAACCACTAAAGTTTGCTCTGGTAGAGTCTGAAACGATACTCAAACGATCTTTTAATTTTGCAGTAATTTTATCTGTTATATTTTTATAGGCAATATCCTCAATATTTTCCTTCCCACCTTTACCAATTTCTATTTTAGATACTCCATATAAATATAAACTGTCCTCCACTTTGCCATCTACCCATTTAGGAATAGCAGGTCCGGGAGGTGCTACTGGCTCTGGAGGTGGTTTCGGAGCACAAGACAGAACCAACAGCAATAATAAAACTTGCAATACATCAAAAAAATATCTCATTTAATAGATCTAATATGCGTAATTAGATTAAATAATTCAGAATCATCATAGCCTTGATTATAATAACTAATTTTTCCACCCTTATTGATCACTACAGTAAGTGGAACACTCTCCGAATCAAACATTTTGAGTGCTACCCCATAATGATCCATTAACACAGGAATAGAGTAAACCTTTTCATTGATAAATGAATCTAAAAATTCTTTATCTTCCAATACATTTACCAAATAATACTGAATACTATTGCTTATAATCCCAGCCTTGATCTGGTGTAAGTCTGAGACCATCTTTAATGACTGATTATTTTTTGATGAAAAAAAGACCAAAACAATATTATAATCTTTAGAAACATCTTCAATATGAAGGTGATTTCTTCCATTTAATTTTTGCAATGATATCGGCGGAGAAGATTGACCGATGAGCCTATTGTTATTTTCGATATCAGCACGTGGTTGAACGTTGATTAAAAAATAAAAAACAAAGAAAAAAGAAACCTTATCTGATCTATATATAATCATAATTCGCAAGGATTTCTCGAAATGCACTAAACTGCTCATAGGTCATATCAAATTCATAGAGATACTTACCTTTAAAATAGACTCTTATCCTATTTGCATTATGAAAATTTAAGATCTGATCTGTGTCAATAATATCATCTGATGTTTCTTGATTGATAAACCTCGACTCAACAAATTCTTTATTAGAATCATTAACCTTTATAATTATTCTTTGATTTTGATCTGATAATAATTCAATCTCATTGTAGTTCATCCACTGAGGGTCATGGTAATCAGAACCACTTTTATCAACATAAGTAGATCTAAGCCTGAATTCTTTTTGATTATTACTATTTAATATCATGTACAGCTCAATACCAAAAGAGATAGTATGTTCAACCTGGCAGATCGTTGTCCTTAGTGTTTTGTAGTAGGTTATATTTTTTTTGCTATCATAGACTGATTCAACGTTCTCCTTAATGGCATCAACCATTTGTGACTCTCTTTTTTGTTTTCTTTCTTCTTTTTTCTTTAATCGTGACTGCTCTTTTTCATATTCTCTTTGTTTTTTATATGCAATATCATATTTCTTTTCAACTTTTGACCTATCCCAATCAGGATATTTTTCTGATAATAGTATAAGTAAGGTCATACAATCATTATATTTATTTTGTTCATACAATGCATGAGCTTTTGAATAAAGCGCACCAGGAAGTTGAGACACACTATCCATTTTCGCTCTCATAATAGCCAGCTCTTTTTCTAGCCTTTTGATATCCTTGAGCTTAACCTGTAAGTTTGTGTTTTCTTTTTCTAGCCCATGAACTTCAGACTCAAGTCCATCTACCTCCTCTTGAAGATAATTAACCTGCTGTTTTAATTCTTTTTTAGAACAGCTTACTGAAACAATTAGAACATTGATGATTAATACAAATGAAAATAACTTCATTAATAATAACTTTTTATTTATTCTGATCACCTAAAATCAATCCCTAATCCCGCAGATAATGAAACCCAATAAGTTGATGCTCCATCCGTAAATGTGATGTAATTAAATCGGCTAAAGACCGATAGCGAAATAGGTAATGAACCAAGAAACATATTCAAATCATATCCACTAACGAGCCCCGAACCATAATCACTGCTATATGTTCCGACCATAAAATATTTTCCAAAATTATCTCCACCAAATTTTATAATTTTTGAAATGTCAAAAAACAATGCTGGTCCGGATGCACTTCCAAAATAACTCAGGAGATTATCTCCATCCGCTGGAGCCTCAAAAGAAAACTTACTGACCTCATATCCCACACTAGTAAAAACAGGACCAATTTTTATACCAAATGGAGAACGAACTGAGATTACAGGGTCAAAGTAAGTAGTGTGATTTGCAAGTGCTACACCGGCTTTTAATGGTTTTCCAAAATTGAATCCAATTCTCAACCCAGATAACATACTTTTTTTGGTACTTGCTTTTTTGCTACTCTTTTCTTCTTTTTTTGGATCTTGAATATCTAGCGATAGATCTCTTACTGGCTCCATTTCTAACTCAGTAACTATTTCTTTTTTTAATGTATCAGGTTTAGCTTTCTTAACAATCTTTTCTTTTTTTATAGTCTCTACTTTTAACGTATCACTCTTTACGATTTCTATTCTGCCTAAATTGAGATCAGAGACTAGTCTGTCAATATTGTTTTTTAGGTATACCTCAAAACCAGCTTTACCACCTCCCCACTTATAACCATCTTGTAATTGTTCATCTTCTATGCCAGCATCTCTTAGTTTTCTAATTAATAACTTATAAGCACTCTCATTAAACAATGGCTCTATGCCAATACCGAGCTCTAGCCTAAGTAGATTTAGCTTTTGGTCATATACCTCACTACTATCTTGCGCAGCCGCAAGCCAGTTAAAAACAAAAAATATTATAATGAGACTATGTTTCATAATGTAAATATACAAATAACATCATGCCAAACTCTATATCCAGAAATATAAAAAGCTCCGCATTTTGCAGAGCTTTTTATAGAATAATATATAAAAATTCAGACTATTTCATCAGTACCATCTTCTTGGTCATTCTAAAGGTTCCTGCTTGGATGGTATAGATATACATCCCAGCAGAAACAGGTTGACCCAGGTCATTGGTCGCGTTCCACAGTACCTGACGATAGCCAGCTAGCTGATTCTCTGATGATAACAACGTACGTACCTTACGACCCATAATGTCATAGATCGCAACCG
>NHJO01000001.1 GCA_002169695.1 bacterium TMED217 | reverse complement strand
TTTTAAATAATAATTCTTATGATATTTGGGCTTTAGGGTCGTCTAGAGTATTACAATTTAGAGAACAAATGTTTTCCTCATCATTTTATAATCTTGGATTGATGATTTCTCATATATCAGACATCAAGATTTTTCTAAAAACAATACCTAAGGATAAATTGCCAAAGGTAATTATTTTGGGATTAGATCAATGGATGTTTAATGAAGATTGGGCGAGCAATAAATCATTTAAAAATCATAATTATTGGGAAAATTCATTTAGGTTTTTTCCAAATAAGAGTGATGTTCATTTTGTTTACTCTAAAATATTTAAAGAGGAATTACAATATTTTGAAACATTAAAAAAAGCAATCAGCTCAAAAAATAAATTTGGTTTAAGTGCTTTAGTTAAAAACAGTGGTATAAGATTTGATGGGAGTAAGAATTATGGAGAAAAAATTCAATTATTAGTTAATAAAAAAAAAGTGAATTATTCATTAGAATTTGCGAACATAATTGATAGAATAAACAATTCCAATAGGAGATTCCAATATGGTGAAACTCCTAGGCAAGAATCGTTTCTAGAATTATCTGAAGTCTTGGATATCATAAAAAATAATAACATTAAGTTAATATCCTTGTTTACTCCTTTTTCAAAAAAAGTATATGATAAAATGAATGAATCAGATATTAGATATGATTACATTAAAAAAAGTGCAGAAAGATTAAATATCTTATTTGCTGCTTATGGATTTGAGTTTTGGGATTATTCCAACCCTTCAATTATTAACTCAAGTAATATTGAATTTATTGATGGTTTTCATGGAGGAGAATTGACTTATGCAAAAATATTATTAAACATGAGTGAAAATAATTCTCTTGCTAATAAGTATATAAGTTATGGTAGTCTTAAGAATGATATTAAAAATACTAAAAATAAACTAATCATTTACGATTAGTCTATGTCTCATTGCGTATAATAAGCCTAATATGAATGGAATTGTTTACAAGCAGACCTTCTTGGTATATTCTTTTTTTGTGCTTAGTGGAGTAGATAATTACACAATTTACCCGATATATCCATATGCCCTTAGAGCATGGTGATGGGTCTATATGTACATACCCGGACACATTTTAGAGCCATAGGTTTTAATAATAAAGTCCTGACTTAAATAATAAAGTTTTTAAAGTAACAAAAAGTAACAAAATGAGTCAATTATGGAATGATATTCCGCTGCTAATTTTATTATGGAAATAATTTGCTAATAATGCCCCAATTATTTGACCAATTATGAAATAAACTACACAAGAAGGCCCTATCCCAGTAAATGTATCGGTAAACATTCTTGCAATTGTAACTGCAGGATTTGCAAAAGCGGTTGAAGAAGTAAACCAATATCCAGCTGTAATAAATAAGGCCACAGCTGCGGCAATATCTTTTGGATTATATTTTCTTACAAATAATATGGTAGTCAATAGACCAAATGTAGCTACTATTTCACTAATCAATAATTTTTCTTCACCTCGAAAATTTGTAGATATCTGTATTAATTCCTGAGCAAAATAATAATGAACGACGAAAACTGAAAGAATAGCTCCAAGAAATTGAAAAGTTATGTATTTAAAAAAAGTAGGAAGAGTTAATTCTTTATTAATAAATGATACAAAACTTACAATAGGATTAAAGTGAGCACCCGATATAGAAGAAAAACTTTTTATCAAAACAAAAAGGATAGCTCCTGTTGAAATTGTATTTCCTAATAATGCTACTGCATCATTACCTTGAGAAAGGTTTTCAGCCATAATCCCTGAACCAATAACGACACCCGTTAAAAAAAAAGTCCCAATTAATTCTACAATATCAGAGGATTGAACTTTAAACATTATTTGGATTGTGATATTCACAATATTTATAAGAAATTTTTAAAGGCTCATCAACGCTTTTAAATTTATTTAGTTTCATGATTATTATTACTAATTTGTATCTAGTGCTTAAATGATAAATGCAATATAAAAAAAAAGGATATGGCACTCTAAGTTAACACTATCCAATGCTGCCCTTACAAGGTTAATGTTGGGCTTTATATTTGTTTATCTAAAAATTATAGATTATAAGTTGTTTAAATGATTAACTCGTCAATTTTAAAAATCTCTCCAACTCCCTTATCAGGATCTGTTAATCTTTCAGGCTCAAAAATTAGTGCTATTGTTGGATTAATTATTTCTCTAAGCACTACAGAAAGATTTATTTTCAGCAATTTCCCTAAAGATTTATTGGATGTAAAAATCTGTTTAAAAATGATAGAGGACTTAGGTAAGAAAATCAATTTAAATCAAAACAATGTAACAATAACTCAAAGTAAAAAATTAAATGATAAGCTTCTATCTGATAAATACTCAATTAGATATACATTACTTATAATAGCTTCATTATTAGTTAATCAAAACAAAGTAAAAGTCCCATTACCGGGAGGTTGTAAAATAGGAAATAGAAAGATTGATGTTTTTGAATATATTTTTAAAAAATTTGGTGTGGATTTTGTTATAAGTGAAAATCATATGACTGCTGAAACCAAAAAGAAGTTAAAAGTTGATAAATTGGTTTTACAAAAAGTCTCTACTGGTGGGACGCTTTGTGCTTTAATTTTGTCTAGTACAACTATTGGGAAAACATTAATAGAAAATGCCCATATTAGACCTGAAGTGATAGATATTATCAATTTATTTAATAAAATGGGTGCGAAAATATCATATAGCAATAATACTATAGAAGTTGAAGGTTCAGACTCTTTGTCAGGAGCAAATTTTAGATTAATGGATGATATTATTGAAGCGTTTACATATTTAATTTTGGGAGCGACAACTAAAGGTGAAATAAAAATAAAAAACTATCCATTTGCTTATCTTGAGATCCCGACCAAACTTTTGCATGAATCTGGTGCTAATATATTTGTTAATAACAATGATTTAATTATTTCAAACGGGTCAATACTTCCATTTAAATTATTTACAGGACGATATCCTCAAATACAATCCGAGTTACAACCTCTTTTTTCATCATATGCATTATTTTCTAATGGGACTTCTTATATAACTGATTATAGATTTCCTGAAAGGTACCAATATATTGAAGAATTGAAAAAACTAGGTGCATCAATCAAAAAAAATAGAAATGGGATTGAAATTAAAGGGACTAGTATAGTTAATGGAGGCACTGTCAAAGCATTGGATATAAGGTGTGGTGCCGCTTTAATAATCGCTGCGATTTGTGCAAAAGGAGATACAATAATTAAGAATGCTAATGAAATAAAAAGAGGCTATGAAAATATTGACTTAAAGATTAATTCACTTGGCGGGAAAATTAATTTTCAACATTAATATTATAATGCCACCATTATAATAAAATATTTATCTTAAATATATAAAGGTATTTAGTTGCAAAATTTATCCTTCTTTAAAGGCATACGTAATCTTTTATACTCCAATTTTTTTTCTTTATTATTTCAATTTTTTTTCACATTCTTATTAATTAAATCTCTATCACTAACGGAATTAGGAAAATTTAGTTTTTCACTTTCTTTATTAAGTATAATAATTCATATTTTATCTTTTGGAATTAGACAATCGATCACAATTCAATTAAAGAAAAATAATGGATTAATTTCAATTATAATCAATAACATTATTTTCCATATAACTTGCATATCTGCGATTAGTTTCTTTGGATATTTATTTATTAATTACTTTTTTATAATAGCTGAATCTGATTTGTATCTTTTAGGATTAAGCTTCATTTTATTATCAATAATATTTAGTCAAATAAATGGAATTTATTTAGGCTTAAATATGTACGATAACTATACAATAAATAACCTTTCTGTTCATTTTTCCAAAATAATTATCTTATTAGTGATTAATCACTTTATAATTATAACAAGTAAGATTGCATTAATTATATTGATATTATCTCATATAGCTTTTTTAATTTTTTCATTTATTAATTTATCATCTTATCATTCAAAAAACTGGGAAGTTGATTTAAGACTCTACAATAAAATGATAAGAAGTGGCTTCATTTATGGAGCCAACCTTTTTTTAATTGGATTAATTTATAGCGGGGATATTATTCTACTTAAATTTTATGTGAGCGATAGCGACATTGGCTCGTATCATATTGCGTCAAAATTGATAAGCTTCATTTGCATAATACCGCAATCTATTGGCATGTATTTTTTTAGCAAAAATTCATTAATAAATATTGATAAAAAAAACAATTCAATAATTAGTATTATAAAATATTCTATATATTTTTGTATAATAATAATTATTTCAATTATCTTTTCTTCGGGAGCAATTATAAACGCTTTGTTTGATCAGTCTGATTTTAAAATTGCAATAACAATTATTGCACTGTCGCCTGGACTAATCGGGTTATTTTTGATTAAAATAATTTATCCACTATTAGCCAGGAATAAACCCCCAGTAAAATATTTTATCCCCTTTTTCATTAGTGTATTATTTAATTTAGCTCTTAATGTAATACTAATTCCGTATTTTTCTATTTTTGGTGCAGCATTAGCTTCAGCAATTACATATTCTACATTAGGGTTATTTATATATTACAAATTTATATATCTGATTAAATAATATTGGTGAATTAATGTTTTAAACTGATAGTAAATTTTTAGTTATGAAATCAAATTATTATTAATGAATGTATTTTTATATGCAAGTCAGTACACTAAGTATATGGGTGGGCATTTTCGATCTCTGCTTACCACAGCAAAATATTTAAATATTGGAAAGATAAATGCATTTGTAGGATTACCTGAAAGTTTAAAGAAACGAAATTATATTGAAATAAAAAATATATTTCCGTATGAAAAAATCGTGTGGTTACCAAAAAATCGTTATTTACCAAGAGAGATATTTTTAACTAAATATCTTCAAAAAGTAATTAAAAAACAAAAAATAGATTTAATACACTCTTTTGATTTGAGTTCACATATTATTTCCTCTCTATATAAAATGATTATTGATAAGAATATACGTATTTGCGCTACTGTTTGCGGAGGGACTATAGGGCATAAATATCCATTTTCTTATCCTATTATTGTATATTCAAAAGAATTAAAAGAAATGATGATTAAAAGATTTCAATTTAATAAGAATGGAATTTTTATAGAAAAATCAAGGATGGACATTTCACTTTTTCGAAAAGATTTAGAAAATAATAATTTAAAAAAATTAATACCTGGTAAAAATGATCATAGAAAAAATATACTTTTCATAACCAGGATAAGCAATTTAAAGATTAATGCAATTTTATTATTGTTTGAAGGGGTTGTTGAACTTTCGGAAAAAAGAAAAGATTTTTGTTTAGTAATGGTTGCTTTTAGTGAAAATAACAAATTGCGAAAGTTTATAGAAAAAAAAATTGAAGATATAAATAAAAAAATAGGTGATGAAATTATAGTTCATGCAAAAGAATTATCATCGAGTTCAATAAGTTTATATAAAAATTTTGATATAATTATTGGGGTCGCACGAGTTTGTTTTGAAGCTATGATGAGCTCTAAACCTGTTATATTAATTGGTGAGAGGGGATGCTCTGGTATAATAGATGTAAAAAATAAAAAATATTTAAAAAAATTAATAAAAACTAATTTTTCAAGTAGAGAGCTAAATACTACATGGAACGTTCAAAAGGTATCTGTTAGTATAGATTATTTATTAAATAATCCAAAGCTTATGCATCAATATGGAATAGACGGGAAAAAGTGGGTAGAAAAGCATATGGACGCTCATCATTTAATCAGTGCACATAGAAAAATTTATCAGAATTTATTAAAAAACGAAAAACAAAAGCTGTTACTAAAAAACGACGTTTTTTATAGTATAATTATTAGATGGATAGCTATTTTTGTTGTTCCAATCAGAAACTTTTTTTACTATATATCAAAAGTTAAAAAATAATAAATAATAAAAGTGATGTTATGAAAAAATATATTTATGGTTTTTACCTATTAGTAGTAGTTATAATTGCATACTTTTCAAGTCAATTATCTATAATTGAGCCTAAGAAGATCAATAGCTATGATTATTTAATTGGTAGATGGTACAGTGAGGATACAGATAAAAAGATTGTTATGGAATTTTCACCAGATAAAAAATGTCAAATTAAAATTTTTCGATCAAAAAGTGATACAGTTTTTATTGATGGCGAAGTCTATTTTGATGCAAAAAAACAACCAAATGCGTTTTCTATTTATAAAATTTCTGATATGAATCACCCATTGCATACAATTATTGCTAAAGTTGATGAGAACAAATTAATTATTGAAAAGTTTGCTCCTAAATGGAGGCTGAGACCAATAAGTTTTGGAGAAAAAACCAAAATAAACCTAATCAAAGTAGAAAGATAAAAAAAATGAATGAAATATTAAATAATACTACCTTTTTAAATGATATTAATATAGATATACCTTTTTTTCAATTTGTCATAAACATGTTTTTTTGTTCACTTATGGCACAGATACTTACAATTACTTATGTAAAAAATGGTACTAGTATATCAAATAGGAAAAAATTTGGACAAAATTTTATACCTATTGCAATGACTACTGCAGTAATAATTACAATTGTTAAATCATCTTTAGCATTATCATTAGGATTAGTAGGTGCGCTATCAATAATTCGCTTTAGAGCTGCTATTAAAGAACCTGAAGAATTAGCATATTTATTTATAACTATCGCTTTGGGTTTAGGGTTTGGAGCTAATCAGGGGTTTATAACTATTGTGGGGTTTTTATTGATAGTCGGCTTTATAATATTGCGGAAATCTCTTGATATGGGTGAAACTGATAATAATAATTTACATTTAACAATAATGCATGAAAAAAATAATGAAATTAAAATTGATGAAATTATAAATACTGTTAAAAAGTATAGTTCTGGTCTAAGCCTTAGGAGGCTTGAAGAATCAGAATCAACTACTGAGATATCACTCACAGTAGATATCGATGATTTTAATAGTTTTAAAAAAATAAAAGAAGATATTAGAAAAATTGATAAAACAATATATATAACATTTATTGACACTATCTATTAATTATGATAATTAAAAAACCTAATTCACTAAAATTGAAACTAAGTAGAAATACTACTTATAGAAAATTCAATAAAATATTTTTAAATAAATACATCAATATTTTATTTTTTTTATTTTTTATTTTTTTTACAAGCACATATTTTTTTTGGTTAGGTGCATATGGGCGTATAGATGGCACACTTGGCAGATATAGAGTCTTTCTAAATGGATTATATCAAGAAAATATAAATATTGTAAAAAATTTTGTAAATGGAAAGTTATCTAACCCGGCTTCTTTTTCATTTGATGTGAAGTTTCAAAACTTAAAAGAAATTCAGAATAAAATTGATTTATTAAGAAAAAACGAAAAAATTTTAGACAAGGAGGAAAGAAAATTAGTTAACGCTAGTTTAACCTATAAAGGTGAAAAATATGATGTGGGTATAAGATTGGCAGGCGGTGAGATGGATCATGTGAGTTCAACAAAATGGTCATTTAGATGTAAGGTAAAAAACGGGAAATCTATTATGGGGATGCATGAATTTAATTTAATGAACCCTCATACGAGATTATTAATGTCTCCTTGGGTGTGTAATGAGTTTTATAAGAAAAATGATTTTATAAATATTAATTATGAATTTGTAGACATCACTATAAACGGGGAATTGAAAGGAGTTTATATTTTAGAAGAATGGTTTGATAAGCCAATGATTGAAAAAGATGGTGGTAGAGCTGGTATTATTTTCAGTCCTAGATATAATGATGTTATAAAAATATTTAAAGAAAATAAAGTATTAAAAAATGATCAACTAAAAAGTCAATTAAGTTATCTGAAAAATAATTATTTTGGACTGATAAATGGAGAAGTAAATCCAAGTTTTTTCTTTGATTACGATAAATTTGCAAAACATTTTGCTTTAGTAGATCTTCTCAATGGTAGCCATGTTTATAATAGGCAAAACACCATTTGGTATTTTAATCCAATCACTAAACTTGTTGAGCCAATAGGCCGTGAATGGTCTTCACGAGCATTTAATAAAATAGAATCGATAACTATTGATTTAGAAGACGTTTATTTCAATAAAATTTTATTTTCTGACGAAAATTTTACAAAGTTATATTTTAAGGAGTTGGAGTTAGTCAGTAGTAAGTCTTATCTTGAATCATTTTTCACTGAAATTAAAGCAGAGAAAGATTCGTTGAGTAGTATTTTACATAAAGATTATCCATATTATAATTATTCTTTTGATTATTTGATTAGGAATCAGAAATATATAAGAAACAGATTAAATAAAATAACTGATAAAATAGATACTAAGCTCATTATTAAAGAGCATAATAGAGCATTTATTCAAATAATTAATAATACAAATTTGCCCATTCAATTAAATGAGATTATTTTAAATAATGAAAATATTTCTATAGAAAATAAATTATTGCAGGATAGTAGTAATATGGTTTTATTAGATTTAGATGATTATAGTAACTTCAGTTCTGCAAAAAAATTAGAAACTATATTTTTAAATATAGAAGTACTATTTCTTAATCAAAAAAAAACCTTTAGTAAAAAAGTTTTAATTCCTATTGAATATAGAAACTCTTTATTTACATTCCTTTCTAAACCGAATCAGGAAAAAATCTTTAAGAAATATGATTTAAAAATAAATCATCAAAAGCAATTAATAGAATTTCCTCAAGAGGTTAGTTTTGATGAAGTCATAATAATACCGCCAAATTATAATTTAATTTGTAACGCAGGAACCAAAATCAAATTCGAGGATGGTGGTGGCTTAGTATCTTATTCCTCAATCTATTTAAATGGTAGTCGAGATTCTCCAATCATAATTGAAGGTAATAGTTCACAATCAAATAGTTTAGTTGTAATAGGAAATGGGGTAGATACATCAAAAATTAATTATACTAATTTTTACAACCTTTCTAAGATTAATGAAAAAGATTGGGGAATAACAGGTTCAATAACTTTTTATAAAGCTCCAGTAATTTTTGATAATTGTAGCTTCAGCAATAATGTGATAGCAGATGATTTTTTAAATATAATTAAATCAAACTTTAAAATAAATAATTGTGTTTTTAACAATAGCTTCGCAGATGCTCTAGATGCTGACTTTTGCACCGGTGTACTGAATAATATGGAATTTAATAATATTGGAAACGATGCTTTAGATTTCTCAGGGAGTAATATTTATGTTGATAGTATTAATTTTAAAAAGGTAGGTGACAAAGCAATTAGCGCAGGTGAGGGTACAATTATAAATGGATCTTCCTTAATTGCGAGTAGCTGTGAAATTGCAATTACAAGTAAGGATGATTCTTTTATTTTTATTGAAGATGTAAATATTTTTAATACTAAGGTTGCTTTTTGTGCGTTTAACAAAAAGAGTATATATGGGCCAGGTGTTATTGAAATTAGAAATTCAAAGTTATCTAAAATTGATGTTCCATTTTTAATTGAGAAAGGATCAAGGCTAACTATTGATGACAGCATAGTCGACCCTGTTAATAATAAGAAGGTTAAGGATATGTTGTATGGAATCGAATATGGAAAGAAAAGCTAATATTATGAACCTTCGCTATGAAAGAAAATTTAGGATAAAAAATCAAATTAGTTTAAGTCGGTTGATTTATATAATTAAGCTGAACACTTTCAATTTTAAAATTCATTACCCACAAAGAAGAATAAACAATATTTATTTAGATAATCATAATTATCAAAACTATACAGACAATCAGGTAGGTATATCAGATAGAACAAAATATAGACTTAGATGGTATGGTAATGATATAATGCAAAATAATAATTTAAAATTTGAAAAAAAAAATAAGTTTGGTTGGGTAGGTTCAAAAAAGACCTATGATTGTGAACCTTTTAACTTTGATAAAAAAAAATCGGTTTATAATTACTTTAAAAATTTAATGAATGAATTAAGTATTAATGAAAGCTTAGATATTAAAAATAATTTTCCAGTAATAATGAATGCTTATACTAGGATTTATTTTATTTCTAGATGTGAAAGATTTAGAGTTACGTTAGATTATAAACAAGAATATTTTTCAATTCGGAGGTTAGGGATGAGGCCTATAAAAAAAATATTTTCAGATAAAAATGATTTTGTTTTAGAATTAAAATATGATATTAAATATGATGATATTGCATCAGAAGTTTCCAATCAATTCCCTTTTTTAATTTCAAAAAATTCAAAATACATTAATGGTATTGATTATTTAAAAGAACAATTTTAATTGTATCTTAATCTTTTTTATACGAAACTAATTTAATTAAAAATTCGATAAAATAGTTTTCGTATCATCTTTGATATATTAGCTCTGAAGAGAAAAAAAATATCAATTTTAGTGTTATACTTCTTTTATTGAAGTGTATTGATATAACTAAGGTGTAAATATAAAATTATTAATATTTTTTAAGTTTATATCACATTTAATTAGTTGACCATTATTGTAATAATTTGTTTGGTAGTTTAAATTTTTAAAAAAATTATTTATATCATTTCGTTTTATATCATAACTATCAATCCATCTATCTTCGACTTCTAACATTATAATTGGTCTTAAATTCTTTATGGTTTTTATAGCACCTTCTAAAACTAATAATTCGGCCCCTTCTACATCAACTTTTATAAAAGAAACTTTTTTAAAATTTAGATCATCAATTTTTATGATTTCTGATTCTATCGTAATAACATCAGTATGATTCCCTTTTTTTAATCTAGAATTTCTATTTTTTTCATTCATATCAATAAATGCTAGTCCCGCACTAATTGTCCCATTCTCTTGCAATGGTACTGAAAATTTGATTTTACCAACACTATTTGAACAGCCTTTATTTATGAGCTCTACATTATTCAATCTAAAGATTTTAGTTATTCTTTTTAGCGTTCTGAAGGTATATGGTATCGGTTCAAAAGCATATACTAAACCATCATTGCCGACTGTTTTAGATAAATTATATGTATATAATCCATAATTAGCACCTATATCAATTGCTACATCGCCCGTTTTTAAAGCCGATTTTATCCAGAAAATTTCAGGTTCATTTTTTATAGCCCATTCATCTGTATAGATATCTTTTGCCATTGCCATTGTTTGTAAATATTCTCTTAATCGTGGAAACGGGACTAATAAATTTTTAATAATTTTCCTAGGTATTGAATTTGCGCCCATATTTTAATTTAATTTTACTTTGATTAATCCTTTTATAAATATTACAACCATTTATTTTTTTAATTATTAATAATATCAAGGTTCAGAGAGGCTTAATATTGAAATATTATGTTTATGTTATAGAACTTGATTCCACGGTCGCAGACCTTAGAAAGTTTCGTTTAAAAAATCCAAAATATATAAAAGGTAATGGTTGCGTGTATATTGGGCAGTCATCAAAAAAGCCTGAAGTTCGATTTGAGCAACATAAAGAAGGTTATAAATCGAATAAGTATGCAAAGTATTATGGAATCAAACTTAGACCAGATATCTATGAGAAATATAATCCGATACCAAACAGAAAAGATGCTGAGGATATAGAAGAATACCTTGGGAAGAGATTACGAGAGAAAGGTGTTGGAGTTTGGTTTAATTAAAAAAATATTTATTTAATCTTAGAGCGGTATGCTATAATGAGCTGCCATGCATTTGTTGTCTCTTTTATGTTGTCCTCATTCCAACCATATCCTCCTTCTAAAAAATAAGGCTTTTGTATACCAATACTGATTGCGCCTTTTTTTAAGTTAAATAAATAACTGAACGATGGGGTCATTATAATTGCATCAGAATTTGCAACTGGTTCATTATCCCAGCTAGCAAGAGATAACGATTGCAAACCCAGACTAAGATCTATGGCTCCATCAATCTTATCAAATGTTTTATAAATAATATTTAATACAGCTTTTGCGCTAGTAGGAGGTAAATATGAGTATTTATTTTCATTAATGGGTTTTGCAATTGAGAGACTCCCGCCAAAAAAAACTGGATTCTTTGAACGTTTATAAAAAATTTGAAAATCTGAATTATAATTATAGGTTCCGTCGCTCATACTGAAATGCCGATGCGGAACAAATAAGCCATCAGCCTTGGCGAACGGATTTATTGTAAGAGTATTTTTTGAAGGAATTGTTAATCCAGACCCAATAATAATTCTGAATCCATCTCCAGCCCCTGTATTTTTTAGTAGATACCTAAAAATAATTTTAGAGTCACCTAATAATCCACCTATTGCATTATCAAAGTCTTCTGCTGAATGCTCATCACGATGGTGCTTAGAAACATTGTCTCCAAACCATTCCATCGATCTTACTCCGAAGGTTGTTGTTAGAAATAGATTTATATTATTTGAAATACCATAAATAGCGCCTGGCCGTAATACGGTAGTTAATATTGAACCTTCATGATCAAAAGGTTCCCCAGGGATTGCTTCATGCCACCAGTCGATGTATTGATAACTATTTTCTAGTGATAAATATATTTCATTTTTTTTAGCACCTAAGCCTTTATCTGAATCGCCACCTGGCAATGAGGGGTTCCCTCATAGCGCTCATTGGCCATAGAGTACGTTGAATAAGAAAAAAAATAGAATAGCTATGATATATAATTTTTTCATTTTTGCTTTTATTTTAATAAATGAATTTAAAAATTAATAGTATATAAAAGATTAAACAATGATTATATATAATTAAAAATTGATTTTAATGATACATAATATCAGTTTTAAATTATTAAGTAACATTTTAGGTTAATTATATGAAGTGTTTATCTTGTTCATATTCCTGGAAAAGAAGTAAGTGGATTGAATATATATCTTTTCTTTCAACTTGTCCAAGCTGTGGAAGTCGTTTTCTTGCTAGGAATGATATGATAAAATCAATTCTTACATATATTAAAAAATAATTAAATAATAATTCGTTTCTTTAAAACCTTTTTAGATTGAGATCATAATATGAAAACTATAATCACAGTATATGTTTTGTTATCTGTTTCTATTATTAATGCTGATATTTTAATCAATGAATTCTTAGCAGGAAGTGACACTTGTTGCGGAGCTGATATTTTTGATGGAAGTTCAGAAGATTTTGTTGAGCTGTATAATTATGGAACAGAGCCAATTAATATAAATGGTTGGGGTTTTAGTGATACAGATGGAGTGATTACAACAGTTGCACCGGATACGAGTATAGCTCCTGGTGATTTTCTAGTTCTTTGGTATACAGGTGATAACAATGGCTTCCCAGAAGTAAATGAAAAGCTTTCAAAAGACGGTGAAACTATTTTTATAGTTGACGCAGATGGAAATCCATTGATCAGTTATGATTTTGGACCTCAGACAGATGATATTTCTTATGGTCGTAACCCTGATGGGTCTGATACGTGGGAGTATTTTTCAATCCCAAGTCCCGGACAATCAAATGTTATTGAGAATTCACCTCCAGGGCCATTTTATTTCTTATCTCCAGAGGATAATGACACACTTGTTATTGATCTCGATAATCAAAATGATAGTATAATTTTTTCTTGGGAAGAAAGTGTAGACCCTGATGGTGATAATATTCAATATACTTTCAATTTATATGGTCTTGACATGACTGCTTCTTTTTCTAATTTTTATAATCATACTTTAGATAATACAGAACTATCATTTTCTAATGATTACCTTTCTAATCTTGTATTCAATTTTTATTCAGAACCATATAACTGGTATTTTTTTGAAACAGGAGCAGTGTTCCCTGTTTATTGGAGTGTTTTTTCATCGGATGGTATTGCTACTTTTGGAGAAATTGATTTTGATGATATAGGATATGAAAATAATCATTTTGTATTGTATATAGATTTAAGTAATGCAGATACGAGTGGAGTTGAAACTCCTACGATTATAATCAATGAATTTTTGTCTATTAGTGATAATTGTTGCGGGAGTGATATTTTTGATGGTAGTACGGAAGATTTTGTTGAGCTTTATAATTATGGAACAGAGCCTGTTAGTATTAATGGCTGGGGTTTTAGCGATACAGATGGAACGATTACAACAGTTGCACCAGATACGAGTATAGCTCCTGGTGACTTTCTAGTTCTGTGGTATACAGGTGATAATAACGGTTTCCCTGAGATTAATGAAAAATTATCAGGAGATGGAGAGACAATATATATAGCTAATGAAATTGGTATTGAAATAATAAGCTATGATTTTGGGCCTCAGATAGATGATGTCTCTTACGGTCGTAGTCCTGATGGCTCTGACTTTTGGACTCATATGCCACCTACTCCTGGGCAGTCAAATATTATAAATACTCCTCCTAACGATTTCTCTCTAACATTTCCTTTAGTGAGTGATACGTTAACCGCAGACCTGGTTAGCCAAGGCGATAGTCTTTTATTCATAGATAACATACATTTTTATTGGGAAGAGAGCAATGACCCTGACCAAGTTAATATTCAATACAGTTTTAGATTATATATACAGTGTTGTGATGGAATTGATATGTGGAGCACCTCAGATATGCTAGATAATAATAACAACTATATTGCACATAGCTATCTTTTTAATATTCTAAGTGGGATGGTTGATGGGCCTATATTTTCTGTTCCTCATGAAATACATTGGAGTGTAAAAGCGACAGATGGAATAGATGAGTCAGCAGAGGTTTCAGATTCTTTTTATATTATTTTTAATGATTATTTAGATATTGTTAATGAGACTATACCTGAGTCTTTCACTGTTTTTTCTGCATTTCCAAATCCCTTTAATCCATTCACTACAATCAGCTATATGATTCCGAATGATGGCTTTGTTGATGTTACTATCTTTGACATGATGGGTAGAGAGATAAAGAACCTAGTTAGTTCTAAGCAGTCCAATGGCTACAAGTCTATTAGATGGGATGCTACTAATAATCAAAATCAGGCCGTTACTGCAGGTGTTTATCTTTACAAGATTAAGTATGAAAATTTTGTTAATACTCGGAAAATGATTCTTTTAAAATAATTCGACTGGTTTTATAACGTATATTATTGCCATAATGAAAATTAGTTAAACCAATCTAAGGCTCATTATTTTCTCATTTTTTTATGCTCTTGAACTCAGTTATTATGAGCTGATAATAATGGGGTTATGTGCTATTGGAATAGGAATGGCAAAAACAGGCCTTGGTGGTTTAGGAATGGTTGTTGTTCCTGTCCTCGCAAATATATTTGGCGCCAAGTCATCAACAGGTATTCTGCTTTTATTATTAATCATGGCAGATATATTTGGAGTTCGCTATTATCACATGCACTCGGACATCAAACAGCTTTTTAAGCTTATACCAAGTACTATCATTGGCATTATAACTGGCGTTTTTATTGGTGATCAAATATCAGATGAATATTTCCAGATATTGCTTGGTATGGTAATTATCTCTGGTGCGCTAATGACAATAATCAAAGTTGATATAAAAGAGAACAAAATATTTTCAATCATTGTAGGCTTTTTAGGAGGGTTTATTACGATGATTGGAAATGCAGCTGGTCCTATAATGTCGATATATTTTTTATCCATGGGATTTAATAAAAATAAATTTATTGGTACAGTCGCATGGTTTTTCCTCTTTGTAAATTTATTTAAAGTTCCTTTTCACATATTTATTTGGAATACAGTAGACCTACAGATTTTATTATTTGATTTGAGCTTGTTTCCTTTGATATTGATTGGAGCTCTTATGGGTGTTTGGGTCGTTAAAAAAATACCAGAAAGGCCATATAAAATTTTTGTAATTGCATCAGTGGTTTTATCAACCTTCAATTTATTTATTTAATTCTCATCATGATTTTTATTTCTAATGATATTTTTAGTAATTTTGATAAGGAAAGATAAACATGGATACAGAATTATTACTTTGGCTTCCAATAATACTTTTAACGGTGGCAAGTATTATTAAAATAATGAATAAAAATAAAGGAAATCGAAAACCTTGGATAAGGATTGAGGAGATAAAAGAAAATGAATAGACATCTTAGTATGAGAACAGCAAACCCAGCACTACAGTCAGATACTTTTAAAAAATCTATGACTGGCTCTATGGGAGCAAGCGAAGTAATGACAGTTAATGGAGTGGTAAACAAAACAGGTTTGGCTCTTTTATTATTAATTATTAGTGCGTCGATTACATGGTCTGACCCTACTCTCTCAGGTTTAGCGATGCTTGGCTTTGTTGTTGGCCTTGTTGCTGCTATTGCTACAATTTTTAAACCAACTATTTCTAATATAACTGTTCCGATATATGCTATTTCTCAGGGTCTGGTATTGGGGGCAATATCAAGGGTTTTTGAGATGCAGTATCCTGGGATTGCGGTTCAGGCTATATTCCTTACATTCGGGACGCTAGGTTCTCTGCTACTTGCGTATATGTCGGGACTAATTAAGGCGACAGAAAATTTTAAGCTTGGTGTTTTTGCTGCAACAGGCGCAATTGGAGTATTATATTTGATTAATTTTGTGATGAGTTTTTTTGGAACGGGTATTGGTGTCATTCACAGTAGCAGTCCAATGGGTATATTGTTTAGCCTTGGTGTGGTTGTTATTGCTGCTTTAAATCTTGTCTTAGACTTTGATTTTATTGAAGAAGGTGCAGAGATTGGTGCCCCAAAATATATGGAGTGGTACGCAACATTTGGGCTTCTTGTTACTCTTATATGGCTATACATCGAAATCCTAAGGCTTTTATCCAAATTAAATAGTAGACGATAAGGAAACTCTTATAATAAAAACTGAGTACTGGCTATCCTTTTTTATTCACACTGCTATTTTAATGGCACAGGTTGACTATGCGACACAGGTTCAGCCTATTTTTTATAATCATTGTCTAAGTTGTCATGTTTCAGTAAATGGATCTGGGGCTCTTGAGCTAGATTCTTATGAATATTTAATGGAAGGTGATAGTAATAATGGCCCGGTAGTAATTCCATTTAATGCTGATAGTAGTTTGCTTTATAGAGTTCTCCTTCGTGATTCTGTTATTGTTCCTAATGAACCCATATGTTGTCGGATGCCAAAAAATGCTGAGCCTTTACCACAAGATCAGCAAATGATAATTTATAATTGGATTAATGAAGGGGCGATAGCTTCTACCGTTTCTGTTATGAGTGAGTCACCTAGAGAGCCTCCATCCTTTGATGTTTACCCGAATCCATTTAATAATAAAATTAATATATCATTTATGTTGAATCAGTCGGAGCTAGAAAATATAATAATTTTTGATATTTTAGGTAAAAGAGTTAAAACAATTACCAGAAAAAACTATGGTGTTGGTAGAGATTTGGTTTTTTGGAATGGTGTTGATGACTTCAACCGACCTATATCAGGTGGACTATATCTGATTGGATTTGAAGTTGATAATAAAATACAAGGGTTAAAAAAAGTTTTATATTTAAAATAAAATCCCATTTTTATTCATTATAAAAAAACTTCTCCTTTTTGTGTGATTTATATTAATATTAGAAGCGGAGAGTAATCCAATATAGAACACATACCAGGGTATTATATAATACTGTCTTCAGTAACATGTAATTACCAATAAACATTAATTGTGAGTCCATATTGACTTTCCATGAATTAGTATGAGTATATCTCAAAAAAAACAAAGGAGAAGATAATGAAATACTTATTAACAATAACTTTAGCACTTTCATCTTTGACTATTGCACAGGATGAACTTCCAGGTTGGGGAGTTTATCTTGGTGGTGGTCTTGGGGGTGTTTCTATGGATGCACCGGATGGTGTTACCGTAGGATCTGAGCCACAGCTACCATTTATTGGTGTTAGCAAAGGTTTAATGCTTGGAGTTCCTCTATTAGTAAATGTAGGTCTTGGTAAGAGAGGATTTAATACTGAAGTAGACATGGGTGTAAAATGGAAGACAGGAATGTCATATGACTATTTAGATATAGCTGTTGGTATGCCGTTCCCTGCTGGGCCAGGTTTTGCATCGGCCGGACTTCTTTTCGGTGTTCCTCTTAATTCAGGAACAATGACTCTTGATATTGATGGTGAATCAGAATCGTCATCTATTGATGACCTGGAAATGGATCCTGACTATGGTCTTATGCTTGCTTATAGTTATCCGGTGAATGAAAAAATTGGTGTTTCAGCGGGATATTATTTAGGCTTAGCTGATCATGGTGATTCAGATGTAGGAGAAATGAAGTTTAATGGTATTTTTATGATGGTAGGATATACTTTCTAAGCTAGATACTATTATATATTATTAAAAAGCCTCGTTTTCGAGGCTTTTTTTTTATAATTAACTGAATTATTATTATAGAAATGATTCGATACAACATAAAATTAATTAGCATCCTATTGATGAGCTGTTTTTATGTTTCTGTAGGGGTAAGTCACTTCACAGATCCATATTGGTTCGTACAGATTGTACCACCCTACCTTCATTATAAATTAGAGCTTGTTTATATCAGTGGCTTTTTGGAGATAATTTTAGGGTTAATGCTTTTAATACCTAGTATGAGGTTATATGCAGGATGGGCATTAATCATTCTATTAATTGCTGTTTATCCTGCAAATATATATTTAGCACAGACCAATGGTGCTGCAATGAATACTACCCCTTTAATAGCTTGGGGGAGACTTCCTTTTCAGTTCGTATTTATTGGGCTAGCTTATTGGCACACAAAATAAATATAAAACATTATTTTTTCTTTGGCGGCACAGGGTCATCTCCGTGGGATCCCCACCAAGGGTTACATCTAATAATGCGTTTTATTGAAAGCCACGACCCCCTAATGATTCCCCATTCGCTAATTGCTTGTATTGCGTAGTTGGAGCAAGTTGGTGTATAGGCACAGTTTTGACCTAATAATGGAGATATAGTTAGTTGATATAATTTGATAGGTAATATAAATAGTTTTGAAAATACTTTACTGAGCATATATTAAAATTCTTGTAATTTTATAAATAGTAATATTTGAAATGTAAGCAACATGGCACAACTAAGATTATATAACTCTCTTATAAATAAGAAAGAAGATTTTCTTCCAATTGATCATAGCCATGTGCGTGTTTATACTTGTGGGCCAACGGTATATAATTATGCACATATTGGGAATGCCCGTCCTCCAATGGTCTCAGATATTTTGGTAAGACTTTTAAAATATTTGTATCCTAGAGTGACGTATGTATCAAATATTACAGATATAGATGATAAGATCATTAATGCCGCTAAAGAGCAAGGTATGCCTATAAGTGCATTAACAAAAAAGTATGAAAATATTTATAATGAGAACCTCAAAGAGTTAGGTATTGATCCACCAAATCAGCAGCCTAGAGCAACAGATCATATCCCTGAGATGATCGAACAAATTGAGGCGCTTATTCAAAATGGATACGCATACGAAAATGATAAGCATGTCCTTTTTAGTGTAAATACTTTTCCAGAATACGGCTCTTTATCTGGAAGAGATAAAGATGAACAGATACTTGGCAGTCGAGTAGAGGTGGCATCATACAAAAAAGACCCAATAGATTTTGTACTTTGGAAACCAAGTATTGAGGACCAACCAGGTTGGAAATCTCCTTGGGGCTATGGTCGGCCAGGTTGGCATTTAGAGTGCTCTGCTATGTCAGAAAAAACATTAGGTGTTCCTTTTGATATTCACTCAGGTGGTCAGGACTTGATTTTTCCACATCATGAGAATGAACTAGCTCAGTGCTGTGGTGTTCATAAAAAGATAGATGATATTACTTCATATGCCAAGTATTGGGTGCATAATGGTATGATAAAATTTGATGGTGATAAGATGTCTAAATCCCTTGGCAATATCCGCTATATAAATGATTTGCTTAATGATCATAATGGTGAAACTCTTAGGATGGTACTATTATCAACTCATTATAGGCAGCCACTTAATTGGTCTAGTAAAGCAATTGAGCAAGCCAAAAAGACTTTAGATAGGCTATATAGAATAATACGAAAATCAGGACTTGTTATTAAATCAGACAAAGCTGAACCATCTTCGCACATAGTAGATGCTTTATGTGATGATCTAAACACACCTGAAGCTTTAGGACAGTTAAATATTCTTTTTAATCGTTTGCAGGGTGCTGATTTAGAACAACAACAAAAAATAATTAGTACAATTGATGCTAGTGCAAAGATGCTTGGTATATTGCAACACGATCCAGATAAATGGCTAGGCTATGATAAAGAAATTGCTGAAAAAGATATACGCTATATAGAGGGTATGATTGCGGAAAGAAATCAGTCTAGGGATGAAAAAAACTTTAGTCGTGCTGATGAGATACGTGATGAGTTAAAGTCAATTGGAGTAGAAATTGAAGATACGCCAGAGGGAACTATATGGCGTAATAAGAATTAATTTTATTCCTAATTAAAGTAATTATTTTAACCAGGAGGCCAATTTAATTGTCTACCTCCTAAAACATGTAGATGAATATGGTAAACTGTCTGTGCTCCATCTTCATTACAATTGAACACAGTTCGATAACCACTATCTGCTATTCCTTCTTCCTTCGCTAGGTTTTTTGCAACGATAAACAATTCGCCAACAATGTCTTTGTCAGTTTCTTCAAGGTCATTTAGTGTACTTATTTCTTTTTTAGGTATTACAAGGAAATGAATAGGCGCTTGAGGGTTAATATCTCGAAATGCCAAAACATTTTCATTTTCAAATAAAATTTCAGCGGGTATTTCTTTATTAATTATTTTTGTAAAAATTGTGCTCATGGTCTAATCCTTTGTAGGTATTATTCTTTCTATCATATATTGAATTTTATAATTCAAATTGAAGACAGTAAATATAATTTAGTAGAGTCACTTTAGAATGACTCTTTTATATGCTAAGAATATTTAAGGTGTTTTATTTTTAAAAAAGAATATTCTGATTGCAATAAATAGTATGAGCCAAATAAAACTGTAGTAAATAGAAAATCACTTATAATTGTATTATGGATAAATGGAATACCGGCTGTATAACAAGTGATTAGACCTGTAAAATTTTTAGTATACATTCCACTACCAGCCCAAACCCCAAAGTTAGATATTAAAAAGAATATTCCACTCGAAGATACTATTGCTCCGAATGTTCTAGATAGAGAGATATTTTTGTTAAAAATAAGAACCCCACTGAATATTATAAGTGCGTATGAAATATACTGCCAATAAAATCCATTATAGAACCATACAAAGTTTGTAGTTGAGTTACTATAAATATAATTATTAATGATCAGGTCACTTAGCCATATACCAAATATCGGAATAAAGAATGCTTGCCATTTTTTTGCAAAATGTGCTGCCCCAAATAAACCAATTGCAGCCATAGGTGAAAAATTAGGGGGGTGTGGCATTATTCTAGTAAAAGCAGCAATTAGAATAATTATTGTTAATATTCCTGTTTGTAGGTCTAGTTTTTTCATAATAATGTGGTTAAATATCATATAGATTTTATATAACCAATACTATAAGAGTCTAGGCTAAATATCCATTTTTTAAAATATTGTAGATTTTTGTTCATTATAATAACCATTAATTTAAAAAAAGATAATCATTAAGTTTTGATTTGATTAACCTAACTATTTTAATAAATAATGATTGAATTAACGGACGTCACAAAAGTTTTTACCCTGACAAAAGACCAACGCAAAATCGTTGGTAGTGCTGAACTTAGACCAAAGTTATTTACGGCTGTTGATTCAATAAGTTTAAAATGTAATTCTAGTAAAGTTTTCGCTTTGATTGGTCCAAATGGTTCAGGAAAAACAACAACACTCAGAATGATATCAACAATGATCTCCCCTACATCAGGCTCTATTAAAATTAACGAGAATGATGTTGCTGCAGATGGTCGTTCAGCTAGAAAATCAATAGGTTTTATGACAAATCAGACAGCCCTTTACGATCGATTAAGCCCATATGAAATGGTAAAGTATTTTGCTGATTTAAATAGCATGGATAGGACAGTTTTTAATCAAAGATGTGAAAAAATATTTGAGAGTTTGGATATGAACTCATTTGCAAATAAGAGGATTGGTACGCTTAGCTCTGGAATGAAACAAAAGACTTCTATCGCTAGAACAATCATCCATAATCCAGATATTATAGTTTTTGATGAGCCTACTACAGGATTAGATGTAATGACTTCAAGGTCGATTATTGAATTAATAAAAAACTCTAAAGAGGAAAAGAAAACAATCATTTTTTCATCACATCGAATGGAAGAAGTTCAATCACTAGCAGATGCTATCGGGGTTATATATAATGGGAAGCTAATATTCTCTGGAACAAAAAATGATTTTGAATCTTTAGAGGCCGAGCCTAAAAGTTATGATGATACTTTAATTAATTTGATTGATCAATCATGAACATAATTATATCGATATTTTTAAAAGAGCTTATTGATGTCTTGAGAGACCGTAGGACCCTCATGTTCATGGTGGTTATTCCTGTTTTAATTACACCATTATTAGTAGTGGGGTCAATAAAGTTTCAGGAGTATCAAAATAAAAAATCTGACGAAAAAATTCTTAAAATTGCTTTTATTAATGAAACCGATGATGTAATCATAAAAGGCTTTTTATCTGAACAAAAGGGCGTAGAAATTATTGAAGATATTTCATTAGATAGTCTAGAGTCAGGAATTAAAACAGATTCGATTCAAGGAGGCATGTATATAGAAAAAGAATTTTTGAGTAAAATATCATCTAATAATACTGGGATAATAAATATTTATTATAAATCATCTGATCTAATGAGTAGATCAAAAAAAAGAATGAAAGATGCTTTAGAAAATTATAAAAAAACTGTAGTGGCAGAGAGATTAACTAATTTTAATATAGATGAGAAACTTTTAGAACCATTAGATATTGTAGATGTTGATATGTCTACAGCAAAAGAGACTATCGGAAAAGCTGTAGGTGGGTTTATACCATATATTTTAGTTATGTTTATATTTCTAGGTGCAATGTATCCTGCGATAGATCTGGGTGCAGGGGAAAAAGAGAGAGGCTCCTTAGAGACTTTACTTTCTTCACCAGCGACAAAATTTGAGATTACGATGGGCAAGCTTTTAGTTGTATCATTAACTGGATTAGTATCTGGATTGGTTTCAGTTTTAGGCATCTCATCCTCTTTGTTTTTTATAGATAATATTCCAGAACAAATACAATCTACTATCATGGAATTAATTAATCCGTTTATGATATTTTCTGTAATTATTTTAATGATACCTATTGCAATCTTTTTTGCATCTATGCTATTATCTATATCTTTTTATGCTCGCTCATTTAAAGAAGCACAGAGTTTAATGGCTCCGCTTAATATGGTAATTATTGTTCCTTTATTTTTAAGCTTAGGTCCAGGTATGGAGATTGATCATGCAACGGCCCTAATGCCTCTTATAAACGTTGGCCTGTTAACAAAAGAAATATTAGCTGGCTCTGTAGAGCCAATTTATTTTATTGAAACATTATGCTCACTTTTATTTTTCGCTGCTGTTGGAATAAAATTTTCAGTATACTGGTTTAATAAAGAAAATACAATTTTCAGAGTATAATTTTATTGTAGGATTAGTTACATCAGTTAAAATATTTTTTTTGAAAGGTGTTGAGATATGATAATTAAATATTTGTTTATTTTATTTATCCATTTAGGTGTGTTTACATTTGCTCAAACAATAAATATAGAAGGCAAAGAATTAAAGATAGGTATGGATAAAAGTCTAGCCTTAAATAGTATGTATGAATTTTTAGACCAAACAGAGCAAGACTCTAGCAGTGATAACTTTTGGTTAAAAAATGATAACCAAACTATCGGGTCTATTGGTTTCGAAGATGGAAAATTGAGTTATGTAACAACTGACTGGGATAAAAATATTGACTATCTAGATTCGATTGAGCTTTTTAATACTCTGTTTAATGTATTAAAAAATACATTTGGTGCAGAGTACGAAGGTGATATTATTCTTCAGCTAAAAGAGATTCAAGAGCCTAATTTCGAAAAATTAGTGATTAATATGTATTCAAATGATGGACGTAGTGTTCGGATAAACAGAAAAAATATTAGTCTAGATATTCGACAAGCAGCGCAAAAATTTTAGATTTTTTATAGGTTTTTATTCCAAAATTCTAACATTTTATTATATAGATGTATTTTTGCTGCATCATCTGCTATTCCATGTTTTCGCATTGGATAGAACATCATATCAAATTGTATATTTGCTTTAACTAATTCATCAATAAAATGCCATGAGTTTTGAGGATGTACATTGTCATCATATGTGCCATGAACTAAAAGAAGCGAACCATGTAGATTTTTTGCTGATTTTATAAAAGAAGTCTCTTCATATCCTTTTGGGTTATCTATAGGTCTTTTCATAGCAAACTCAGCCCATTTTGTATCGTAGTAGTGCCAGTCAGTTACTGGTGCAACAGATACACCCGCTTTAAACTCTTTTGTATTTGTCATCATGTTAAGGGTAAAACTTCCTCCACCGCTCCATCCCCAAATACCTATTCTATTTTTGTCTACATAAGATTGTGATTTAAGCCAGTTTATACCATCGACGATATCTTTTCTTTCAATCGGCCCCGACATCATATTCAAGACATGGTTTTCTAGTTTTTTACTCTTTGCTGTACTAGCCCGATGATCAAATTTTACAATTAGGAAACCCATATCAAGTAAAATATTATCATAGAACAATGAGTTTCCCTGCCATTGATTAAATACAGTTGGTGCAGCAGGACCACCATAAACATGAAATATAATGGGGTATTTCTTTGTTTTTATGAAGTCGTTTGGTTTTAAAATTTGTGCAGGCATCATAAAATTATCTTCTGTAGGTATTGTGAAAATCTCTGGGGTTTGTAGATCGTATTCTTTGATGATTTCTGGTCTATGATCAATAAGAGTGGATACCTTTCCCCCATTATTATTATAAAGAATTAGGGTTGGTGGGGACTTTGTGTTCGAGTGAATATCAAGATAATATTTTCCATTATTACTAAAACTTATTTTATGTACTCCTTTTTGTTTAGATATTTTTTCCATGGTTTTTCCATCGAAACTAGATCGATATAGATGTCTTTCGATTGAGGATTCTTTTAAAGATGTATAATAAATGAATCGATTTTCTATATCTATGTTAACTACAGATTGTCTTAACCAAAATGGGCCACCTGAAGATCGTAGGGCCCAATCTCCATCTGTAATTTGATTTATCAGATCACCTTTATAAGAAAATTGATATAAATGAGCATATCCACTTCTTTCTGATTGCCAGATAAAACTATTATTTAAAAAATAAAGATCATCATTAATATTGACCCATCCACTATCAATTTCTGTTATTATTTTTTCTATATTTTTTCCTGATGCACGGTCTACAAAAAATAGGTCAAGCTTATCTTGTGCACGATTCATTGTCTGGACACTTACGTGTTTATTATTTGGTAACCATTTTACTCTACATAAATATTCAAATGGGTCCAGGTTAACCCATTTTATTTTAGATTCGTTTGTTTCTATTATTCCCAATTTCACAGTAGGGTTTTCTGTTCCCGCTTTTGGGTATCTTTGTGTAATTAATTTTGGCTCTTCAGGTTTCCAATGAAGATAATGCATTTTTGTCACATTGGATTCATCTGTTTGTAAAAAAGCTAAAGACTTTGAATCATTTGACCACCAATACCCTATATCTTGTCTGCCAAAAATTTCTTCCCAATATACCCATGAAACTGTTCCATTAAGTATTGTCTCAGATCCACTATAGGTTAATTGTTTTTCATTTTTCTTTTTTATATTATAAATATAAAGGTTGTTATCTCTTACGAAAGCAATATTGTTACCGTCTGGGGAAAATCTAGCTGATTTTTCTAAGTTTGGTGTGTCTGTTATTTTGATAAAAACTTCAGAATAAATATCTAAAATAAAAATATCTCCATCATAAATATATAGTCCATATTCACCTCCTGAACTAAATGATTTTGGCCAGTCCAGGTGCATGATTGTATCATTATTATTTATTAAGGACATTAAACTTTCTATTACTTTGTTCTTATTAATAAGAGGTTTGATTGTTTTTGACTCTATTGGGTTTATTTTTAAAATAGTTCTATCTTTTTTAGGTTTACGCATATCCATTAGATAGAGGAGATTATTATCCATCCATTCTGTTTTATAAAGTGAACCTATAGATTTACCTTCATCTGAATAAAGCCACTCTATTGTGACTTCATTTTTCTTTTCTTGATCAGAACAGGAATTCAACAAAATAAATGAAGCTATAATTATTATTGTAATATTTTTCATTTGTGTTCCTTTCAAATATGTACGCACTTGTAGGTTTTTATTTCAAAAGGTTTTAGTACAAAATCTAAGTTTTTATTTATTTTTTTTGTAGGGCTTAAATTTTTTCGTTCCATAATATTAGTTTCTGTAATATGACCCTTAAAATAAATTCTTCCTTTTGATGTCCTTCCAAGTGTCTCTACGGCTCTGAGTATTATTTCATTATTATTTTCAGATTTTTTGATTGAAGAAATTTCAATTCCTTTTCCTTTAAAGTTGATTATTGGTTTACTTTTTATATTCTTTAAACCGTTAAATAATGTTGGTGGATTATTTAAGCTTGAAGATTCTTCGATTACATTTGATCGAATCAAATCATGTTTATGAGGATACATGCTAAAGGTAAATACATGTTTGCCAAGATCGGCATCTGCGTCAGGATTATTGGGTGATCTAAGTAGGTTTAAATCAATTGTCTTATCAAAAATTGAATAACCATATTTACAGTCATTCAGTAATGCGACTCCATAATCATTATCTGAAAGGTCAGCATATTTATGACCTACTACCTCAAACTTAGCCCTATCCCAACTTGTATTTTTATGTGTGTTTCTTTTTACATAACCATATTGAATATCAAATGATGCTTGGTCAGATATTATATTTGTAGGAAAATGCACTCTAAGCATTTTATGTTTTTCATTCCAGTCAACAGTAGTATCAAAGTCTAACCTTTTTGATTGGTTTGATAATATGATCATTTGCTTAATTTTGGAATTACCAATAGTGTACTCTATTTCTAAAGAGCTAAAAATACTTCCGTATTCTACTTTATGTATTTTTGCTACTTTAGCAGTCTCTAACAAAGACTGTTTATAATAGAAATCTATATCCCAAGCATCCCAGTTGAGTGGCCTATCTTCATAAAGTGAGAGAATATTCCCGGGCGCGCTTAGTAAATTTTTATTTGATTCTTTATCGAATCCAGATATTAGGGTGCCATTTTTTGAAAATTTGTATTTTACAAAATCATTTTCTAAAATATAGTTTAATTGTTTTTTTGTTTGATTTTTTTGTTTTACACCTTTGTGGAAGTTTGTGAAAGATAGTGGAGGTATAGAAATTTGGCAATATGCATTTCCATTTATCTCTTGAGTATAAAGTTCTGTTTTGTTTTCAGTGATAATACGATGTCCTTTGAAACTATCTGGAATTTTTATTATCCCCTCATAATTATAGGATAAAGAATTTGATAATACGAATGAATTATTTTCCTTTTGAAAAAGAGTTCTACTAGCTTTTTTTATTAAATCGTCACATGATTTATGTATCTCATTATACTCTTTATGAGTTGTTTGATATACTAGATTTATACTTGATCCTGGAATAATGTCATGGAATTGATTGATTAATAATTTTTTCCATAACGCATCTAAGATGGAAGAAGGGTATTTTGTCAAATCAATACATGACCATAGAAATTCTACAGTTTTTAATTTATTTTCTAATTTTCTGTTTTGTTTTTTTACTAGTCCATGGGTCGTCAATGTTCCTCGGTGCAGTTCTAAGTAAAGTTCACCGACCCATGTTTCAAGCTTGTTTTTCTTTTTATTGAGCCTATTAAAAAAATTTTTTGCAGTATCGAAAGATACTCTTGGTGCATTTTCAAGATTTTTAAGTCTTCTACCTAGTTCAATATTTTCTGGCTTTGGTCCACCACCTCCATCTCCAACGCCAAAAAGTGACATGAATTCATCTAGTTTTATTTTTTCTTTAAATGTTTCTTGAGCTGGAATTAGAAATTTTGAATCTAGTTCGCTATTATATGTATTCTCAGGAGGGAAATGTGTTAAGACCTCAGTCCCATCTATTCCCCTCCATTTAAATGTTTGGTATGGAAATTCATTGAATTGATTCCAAGAAATTTTTTGTGTTAGGAAATAATTTATATCGGCTTTTTTTAGTATTTGTGGTAGAGCAGCAGAATATCCAAAAACATCAGGCAACCATAGGTTGTCTACATCCACATTGAACTCTTTTATAAAAAAATTCTTCCCGTATAATAATTGCCTGACCATAGACTCACCACTGATAAGGTTACAGTCTGCCTCTACCCACATTCCTCCTTGGAGTTCCCATTGACCTTTTTTTACTGCTGATTTAATTCTTTTGAAAATGTTAGGATAATAATCTTTCATGAATTGATAATGTTGGGGCATTGAAGCACCAAAAATATAATCTGGATATTTATCGATTAGATTTAATTGTGTTGAAAAAGTCCTAGCACATTTTCTAATTGTTTCTTTTACGGGCCATAGCCAACCAGTGTCAATATGAGCATGCCCAACTGCAGTTACTTTCAGATCTGATGATGTTGCTCTCTTATTCAATTCTTTTGAAAGAACTTTTCTTGATGCTGCTGTATTTTTATCATCATCCTTAAAGACAATAATAGCTTGATTCAGTGAATCTATAATCCTTGCACGTCGAGTTGATTTTTTATCCAACCTTTCAATAAGGCCATAGAGTATTCTAGCGTCAAGATATAATTTCCATATATCTTTTCTAAATACTCCAATATCAATTGTTTCTACTTTTGCATCAAAGGTACCATGTCTTTTTGGATTGTCTTGCTCAGGATCTGGGTCTAAGTAAATTCCAAAAAGTGAATTCGCTGCGGCCTCAACCCATAGCTCTACAGTATTTTTTTTTATACAATTTTTTGGAATGATAATACGTGTTCTTATAAAATTTGGATCCCAGATTGATGCATTGGTGATGCCTTGTATTTCGTTCCCTTTAGGATCATATACAAGTCCTTCTCCAGAGAAATCTAGGTCTGCTACGATTATTTTATCTGCCCATTCTTTTTTTACTTTTCCGACTAAATGAAACCAGGCGCTATCCCATTCTTTACCCCATGATTCACCTTTTTGGATTAATTTATATTTTTTTTCTAGCCTATCAGTAAATGGCACTGGGTTTTTTGACCAGGAATATTTAGCTGTTAATGATTTTCTATCTTCAATTAGCATACCTTGAAGACGATTGTACCATCGTTCTATTCTAGTAATAATTATATTTGTTTCTTTTTCATTCATAAAATAAAGAAATAGTTTTTAAGATTTTTAATACTATCTACAGATTTGAATGTTGCATTTAAAAAATTAAAGAATTATTGTATTGTTAATTTTATAACAAAATAATTAATAATAATCATTTTTTACTTGGTGCATTGTTGCAAATATAATTAAATCATTTAAAAAATAAGGATTTTTATGAAAAGAAGAGATTTTTTTAAAAGAAGTATATTTGGCTTATCTATTCCATCGTTCATTTTTGGAAATTCAAAAGTCAGTAGAAATAAAAATAAACCAGTAATAATCACTACTTGGAATTATCCAAAAGCAAATGAAATAGCTCTTGGGTTACTAGATAATCATGGTAATGCCATTGATGCAGTAGAAGCTGGATGTAGAATAGTAGAAGCAGATGAAGAAAATATTTATGTTGGCATTGGAAGCCTTCCAGACGAAAATGGTAAGGTAACACTTGATTCGTCTGTGATGGATAGTAGGGGGAATTGTGGTTCAGTTGCTTTCTTGCAAAATATTATTCATCCAGTATCGGTTGCAAGGAAAGTAATGGATGATACAAAACATGTCATGCTTGTAGGAGATGGCGCCAAGAAGTTCGCCCTTTCAAAAGGCTTTAAGCATAAAAATCTTTTGACAAAAAAATCTAGTAAAGCTTGGAGAGAGTGGTTAAAAAATAAAAGGAATATGTCTCCTCATGATACTCATGACACAATATCAATGTTAGCTCAGGATCATAATGGAGATTTAGCAGGTGCATGTACTACGGGTGGTTGGGCATACAAAATGCATGGCAGAGTAGGTGATAGTCCAATCATAGGAGCTGGGCTATATGTAGATAATGAAATCGGTTCTGCGGCAGCTACAGGCCTTGGTGAAGAAGTAATAAAGATATCAGGAAGTTTTCTTGTTGTTGAGCTGATGAGACAAGGATATAGTCCAACAGAAGCTTGTGAAAAAGCATTAAGTAGAGTTATAAAAGGACACAATGGTAATCCAGATTTTCAAATAGGATTTATTGCTATGAGGAAAGATGGTGAAGTTGGATCGGCTTGCTTAAAGTGGAGTTTTGATTATTTAGTAAGTAAAAATATGAATACCAAACTTTATAAAGTTAAAGGTCTTATTAATTAAAGGGGTTTGAATGTGTATATTTATTTTTACATAATCATTGATAAAGAATTTAATTTAATTATTTAGTTCTAATATTATATTGCTCAATCTATTAATCCAGATTTCGTATCCTTTTTGATTTAAATGCACCCCATCTGAACTGAGTTTTGGTTCAAGGATATTTTCACTATTTAAGAATAAAGGATACAAGTCTACTATTCGGTGTTTTATATTTTTTATTAGTATAGAGTTGACCTCTTTGATCTGCTCATTAATACTGGGTTTATAATCTGGTTGCAGAAAATTATAATCGACTTTTTTTATTTTCATGTAATATTCATTATTGATGGGAAGGATTGTTTGAATAAAAACTGTAGTAGAGGGGCTATCCTTTTTTATTATGTCTGCAATCTTAATAATATTATTTGCTACATATATTGGCTTTATATCTAGATTACTGGAGTTATCTTTAAAAAACTCATTTACTCCAATTAATAGAAATACAGCGATTGGCTTATAAAAAATTATTTCATCAAGTCTATGTAATATTCCTTCTGTATAGTCGCCTGAGATACCTCTATTTACAATGTTCTTTGTAGAAAAGCTTTGGTTCCAATTTCCACCACCTTCTGTAATACTATTCCCTAAAAAAACAATTTTATTGTTACCGATTGGATTATTTTTAAATTCTTCGATTTTATTAAAATAAAACTCTCTTTGCCAAGGTAATTGATTTTTTATTTGAATGCTAGATTTTGGATATAAGTTTTTTATTGAAGGATTAAGGATAATATAGTTTGGTATTATAATGATAATTACAAATGTTATTAAAAAAAATAATAAAATGTATTTGGAGTGTTTCATAGATAATAAGCTTGATTCATATATAGTTATTTTAGATTAAATTAATGAGGATAAGTAATCTCTATATTATTTGGCGATTATAATTAGTATTCTAGTAATTATTTGATATAATTAATAAATAAAAATATAATGGATCAACCAATCAAGCAGAGTTTAAATAGTAATTGGATATTTCAAAAAAAAGAAGGAAATGAATGGCTTAATGCAATTGTCCCAGGTTGCGTTCATCTTGATCTTTTAAATAACAATCAAATTCCTGATCCATTTTTTGGAACAAATGAAAAAGAGATCCAATGGGTATCGGATGTAGATTGGATTTATAAATTAAGTTTTTATCCTGATAAAAAATTATTAGAGCGAGATAAAATAGTTTTGATATTTCATGGACTTGATACTTACGCAAAAGTATATCTAAATAGTAATAAAATTTTAGATACAAATAATATGTTTCATCCTTGGTTGGTTGAAGTTCAGGATATATTAAAAGTAAATGAGAATGAATTATTGGTTTATTTTTATTCTCCTATTAATTCAGTATTGCCAGCATTAAAAAGAAAAGATTATATATTACCCGCTGATAATGATAAGATAAAAAATACAAGCCCTTATACTAGGAAAGCACCTTATCATTATGGCTGGGACTGGGGCCCTAGCTTTGCTACATCTGGTATTTGGAAGTCCGTTGAACTTATTGGATATGATAACTGGAGGGTTAAAAGTATTCATATTCATCAAGAAAAGGTCACAAAACAAAAAGCAGATTTAATTATAAAAATGGATATCGAATCATTTATAGATAGTGATGCAGTTTTAACTATTTCCGAATTAAGCAAAGGAATTAATACGTCTGAATCAATATTCTTATCTAAAGGATTGAATATAATAAATAAAAAAATGGTTATTAATAATCCTGACTTATGGTGGCCAATTGGACATGGCGGACAAAATCTCTATGATTTTAATATTGTTTTTGAGACAAAGGGATATAATCAAACTATTAGAAAGAGGGTAGGATTAAGAGACTTCAGAGTTGATCAAAAAGCAGATCATGCAGGCACAGGATTTACTTTTGTAATTAATGGAAAGCCAATTTATTCAAAAGGTGCGAATTGGATCCCTGCAGATTTTTTCACGACTAGATTAAAAAAAGAAGACTATTATCGATTATTAGAAAGTGCTGTTAGTGTAAATATGAATACGCTTCGTGTTTGGGGAGGGGGGATATACGAGTCTGAACATTTTTATAGTATTTGTGATGAGATGGGTATTCTAGTTTGGCAGGATTTCATGTTTTCTTGTTCTCTATATCCAGGTGATAAAGAGTTTCTAAAAAGTGTAGAAAAAGAAGCTAGATATCAGGTTTCTCGTTTAAAAGATCATCCAAGTATTATTCTATGGTGTGGTAATAATGAGATTGCATGGGCCTGGCATAATTGGGGATGGAAAGATAAATATCCAAAGGATGTATTTGAAGAGGACTACAATAATTTATTTCATAAAATATTACCACGTGTTTGTAAAGAATTAGATCCATATAGATTCTATTGGCCTTCCTCTCCAGGAGATGATGATAGTCTACCTTTAATAGGACAAAATTATGGTAAAGGTGACAATCATTTTTGGGAAGTTTGGCATGGAGGCAAAGATTTTCAAGCATTTGAGGATAATATCGGGAGGTTTATGTCTGAGTTCGGGATGCAGTCTTTTCCAGATTTAAAGACCATAGCTTCTTTTTGTGACTCAAAAGAACATTACCTAGAGTCTGATACGATAAAAGCTCATCAGAAAGCTTCGCTCGGTAATCGTAATGTTAAGAAATATGTTGATATGTATTTCCCAACTCCAAAAGATTTTGCTTCTTTTGTTGTTTTAAGTCAAATTATGGCCGGAGAGGCTATAAAAAAAGCGGTTGAATCACAAAGGAGGTCCATGCCTTATTGTATGGGTTCTTTATATTGGCAATTAAATGATTGTTGGCCAGTAGCTTCGTGGTCCTCTTTAGATTATTATGGTAATTGGAAAGCACTTCATTATTTTGCTAAAGATTTTTTTAATCCTATTATTATTTCAATTACAGAGATAAAAAAAGAAATCTCTTTTTTTATTGTTTATGATAGAAATGATATAAAAAAAGCAGAACTATTAATAGAATTGTTCAATTTTAGCGGTAAGCTAAAATATTCCAAAAAAATTGTGTTTAATGTACCATCTAATTCATCAGCAAAAGTATTTTCAATTAATAAGTCTTTGATGTTGAACTCTACAAAACCAGATGAAGTTATTTTACGTAGTGCAGTTATAATTAAAAAAAAGAAAATTTTTAGTAGTGATTATATTTTTGCGAAGCCGAAAGAATTAAAATTACCTAAACAAGATTTTAGATGTAGTTATAAAAAAAATCAGGATGAATATATCATAACAATTAAAGCAGATTCATTCCTTTATAGATTTTATTTGCAATGTGCAAATGATTCAGGTGTATTTAGTAAAAATTATTTTAATATGCTCCCTGGAGAGATTGTCAAAATAAAATATTTACCATCAAAAATATTTATTAACAGTTATAATAATGAAGAGCCACAATTTAATTACAATAGCACCTTTGGATTAGTCAATAAATAATATTTGAATAGTAAATGAATAATCTAATAAATCATTTTACATCTAAAAAATCAGAAGAATTAGATTGGGCAAATCTTTCTAAATATCATGAAGAAAACCAAAAAATAATGGTTTCAAAAAAAAACCTTAATAGAATTGTTTTTATCGGTGATTCAATTACTGAAGGATGGTATGATAGTGATCCTAATTTTTTTTTAAAAAATAATTTTATTAATCGAGGAATTAGCGGTCAAACAACACTTCAAATGTTAGTCCGATTCAGGCCTGATGCTATAAAACTAAACCCAAAAATGATTATTATTAATGCAGGAACAAATGATATTGCGGGTAATACTGAGCGAGTCACATCAGAAACAATTATTGATAATATTTATTCGATGGTGGATATTGCGATTAGAAATAATATTGATGTTTCGCTGTCATCAATATTGCCTGTCTATAAATATCCTTGGAATGAAAATGTCAAAAATCCACCAAAGATTATCTCATTTATTAATTCTAATCTCAAAAAATTTTGTAAAGATAATGGTCTTATTTATATTGATTATTATTCCTCTATGGTTGATAAGAAAAAAGGGTTAAAGTCTATATATGGTTATGATGGTGTCCACCCAACAAGATCTGGCTATAAAGTCATGCAAAAAACAATTAAAAAATTAATCCCTGGAATCAAATAGGTTATTCATATGTATTATTTTCATGTTAAGAATTTTATTAAAATTTCATTATTAATATTATTGAATTCTTATTCTTTGTCTCAAGGCTTTTGGGGCAAAGAATTCCCTGAAGGGAAAATAAAATACTCTCCAAGAAAATATATTTGCTACAAAGCAAAAAATGTAGTGATTCTTGATGGTAAGATTAACGAAGAGGCTTGGGAGAATGTACCTTGGACAGATTCTTTTGTTGATATTGAAGGAAATTTAAAACCCGATCCATATTATGATACAAAGGTTAAGATGCTATGGGATGAGAATTTTTTCTATTTTGCAGCTTTATTGGAAGAGCCACATGTATGGGCGACTATAACCGAAAGGGATGAAGTTATTTTTAAAGATAATGATTTTGAAATATTTTTAGATCCGGATGGTGACACACATAATTATTATGAATTGGAAGTAAATGCACTAGAGACAGAGTGGGATCTTTTTCTTTTGAAGCCATATCATGATGATGAAAAAGTAGTTTTAGACTCGTGGGATATTCCTGGTTTAATCACGAAGGTTCATGTTGATGGTACTATTAATGACCCGACTAATATTGATAAAAATTGGAGTGTGGAGATTGCAATACCATGGAAGACTTTTATTAGTAATTATCGTTCGAAAACATACCCTAGAGAAGGTGAACAGTGGAAAGTAAATTTTAGTAGAGTACATTGGGAAACTGAGATTATTGACGGGAAGTATGTAAAAACAAATACTCCAGAATATAATTGGGTTTGGTCTCCACAAGGGATCATTTATATGCATATGCCAGATCTATGGGGTTTGGTACAGTTTACTGAATTCACGTCAGATGAAAAAAAGGTTACATTCGTTGATGATAATATTGATTTAATAAAATGGTCCCTACGCCAGCTTTACTACCGCCAGAGAAACTATTATTATAAGAATGATAAATATACGGCTTCGATTGCATCACTTAAGATAAGGAAAGCTCCTACGAAAAATGTACCATGGCCACCAAAAATAGTATTAACACCTTCTGGCTGGGAGGCTTCTTTGAAATATAGAGGTCAGCAAATTATTATACGAAAAGATGGCAGGGTATGGATTGAATGAATCTTACATTTATTGATTGGTTGATTGTTTTATTGGTTTTGGTTGCTATGATTTATTCAGTAACAATAACCAAAGGTTTGATGAAAAGTGTAACAGATTTTTTATCTGCAGGTAGGTCAGCAGGTAGATATGTCTTATCTGTTTCAAGCGGTGTTGCCGGTCTTGGTGCGATTTCCATAGTAATGTTTTTAGAGATGGGCTATGTCGCAGGTTTTTCACTTTCATGGTGGGGTTTAAGTCAAGGGATTATAATACTTGCAATTACAATGTCGGGCTGGGTGATCTATCGTTTTCGCTTGACTAGGAGTCTCACCCTTGCTCAGTTCTTTGAAAAAAGATATAGTAGAAATTTTCGTATTTTTGCAGGTATAGTAGCTTTTTTTGCTGGTTTGATCAATTTTGGAATCTTTCCTGCAGTTGGCGCTCAATTTTTTATGAATTATTGTGGATTACCTGAATCATTTTTGGGTATTCCAACGTATCCATTGGTTATGATACTATTGCTTGGTGTCGCTCTATATTTTGTTTATACTGGTGGGCAAATTGCTGTTATTATTGCTGATTTTTTTCAAGGTGTTTTTGTTACAGTTATATTATTTGTGATTGCAGTTTATTTGTTTTTTAATATTGGCTGGGACCAGGTGTCTGAGTCACTTGAACAGACACCTATAAATCTTGCTCAAAATGAAATACAAGTTTTGAGGGAGGATCCTACTTTTCAGAAATTATCTAAGGATCAGCAGGACAATAAGATTTATGATATCAATGAGAAGTATGAAAACTCATCTAGAATTAATCCTTTTAAAACGAGCCATGTCGAGGATTTTAATTTTTGGTATTTTTTAATTGGCATTATCGGTGTTATGTATGGCACTCTTGGTTGGCAGGGTTCACAGGGGTATAATTCATCAGCGAAGAGTGCGCATGAAGCAAAAATGGGATCTGTCTTAGCTGGCTTCAGAGGGCTTCCGCAGGGACTTTTTATGTTTCTTGTCCCAGTCCTAATTTATGTTTTTATGAATCACCCTGATTATCAGTCTGTTGCTGATTCGGTTAGTAGTTCTTTAGAAAGTCTTTCTACTGATACTTTGCGTAGTCAGATGCGCGCACCTTTCGTTCTTTCTGAGGTATTGCCTGTTGGGTTATTAGGAGCATTTGCTGCTCTAATGCTTGCAGCGTTTATTAGTACCCATGATACTTATTTGCACTCCTGGGGATCAATATTTGTGCAAGATGTTATAATGCCTTTTAGGAAAGAACCTTTTGATAACAAAACTCATATTACAGTTTTACGATATTCGATATTTGGTGTAGCTATTTTTATATTTTTGTTTAGTATGTTTTTTAGTCAGAGTCAGAAGATCGCTCTTTATTTTGCTGTAACTGCTGCTATTTTTTCAGGAGGATGCGGAGCAGTAATTATTGGTGGTCTATATTGGGAGAGAGGAACAACAGCAGCCGCTTGGACAGCAATGGTTATAGGTGCTTTAATAGGAGTAGGAGGAACGTTAGTAAAACAAGTTTCGAACGAGTGGCTTCTAGACCTATCCTCTTTAAGCACAATCAAATCAATTATTTTATATTTAAAAGATATTAACGGCCAAGAATATTGGGGTATTGGTATGACTGCTTCATCGATTTCTTACATTTCAGTTTCTTTACTATTTCCGGTTGAAAAGATTAATATGGATAAATTATTAAATAGAGGTAAGTACAGTATAAGAGGTGAGGTCAATGTAGTAGACAAAGAACCAACGCTTGGGTGGAAAATCTTTGGAATGGGAAAAGAATTCACAAAAATGGATAAATTGATTTATATAATGAATTATGTATGGACCGGGATGTGGACATTAGTATTTATTATTGGCACAATATATAATGTTTCAACTCCAGTCAGTAATAGTAAATGGATGTCATATTGGAAATATTATATTTATGTCCATATGTTTATTTCTGTGATTGTTATTATATGGTTTACAATAGGTGGGTTTAATGATTTGAAAAATATGATTCAAAGATTAGAGTCTGATAAGCGTGACCACAAAGATGATGGGTGGGTTAATAGCTAAGAATTAATACTAATGAGATTAAATAAAATAATAGTTTTCATATCATTTATTTTTTTGTTTTGTTGTTCAGATTTAAATCAGCAACTAGTAATTGCTGGTAAAAATAAAAAAGAAATAAATACAGCTTTAAGCGAGGTTCCAAAAAATCAGCTTGAAGGTATGAAGTGGTTAGTAAAACACATGCCTGATCAAGATTTAAAAACAGTTACTTCAGAATTTTTAATTGAAAATTGTAACTTAGCATATAAAACTTGGAAAGAATCTCCTTGGGGTCATGATATTCCAGATTCAATTTTTTATGAATATATTTTACCGTTTGCTAATTTAAATGAGAAGAGAGATGATTGGCGAAAGGATTTCTATAATAGGTTCTTTAATATGACAAAAGATGCTTCATCTTCCTATGAGGCAGCTACTATCATAAATAATAAAATGTTTGATGCAATTGGTGTGAAATATTCTACTAAAAGGTTAAAAGCTGATCAATCTCCATATGAAAGTATGGCATCAGGTTTAGCATCGTGTACTGGACTTAGTTTTTTATTGATTGATGCTTGCAGGAGTATTGGTGTCCCTGCGCGTTTTGTTGGTACTCCATTGTGGTATAATAATTCAGGGAATCATTCTTGGGTGGAAATATGGGATAATGGATGGCATTTCACTGGAGCTTATGAGCCAACTGGGCACAAATTGAATGAAGGATGGTTTTCTAATTTGGCAGCACGAGCGGTAGAAGGACATTCAAAGTATGGGATATATGCAGCTACATGGGGAGAGTCAGATTTATTTTTCCCGATGAATTGGCTTCCAAATGTCAAAACCTATAATGCTATTGATATTACTTCACGATATATAACAAACATAGACAGCAATTTAGTCCCAATAAAAATAAGAGCAGTTGATTCAAATGGGAAGCGACAACAGTTACAAGTAAAAGTAACAGGAGGTAATAATTTTTATTTTGAAGGTTTTAGTAAAGATGAAACATGTGATTTTAATGACCACTTGACACTAATGCTACCAAAAGGTGAAAATTTTACTATTAAAGTAGGCAAACACATCCAAAAAATCAGAGTAAAAAAAGAAGAGATAATTGACTTGAAACTAATTAATTAAATGTTTGAAAAAATAAAGAAAGAATATAGCAAGAATGGATATGCTATTATCCGGAATATAATTGATGCAAACTTAATTTCAGAAGTTCAAGGCCATGTAAATTGGTTAAGTAAAAAATACCCTTATATTCATCCAGAGTCGTTTCATCATCATTTATTAGTTCATGACCCTTTTATCCATCATTTGTTAAATAATAAAAATTTATTGGATTTAGTAGAGCAAATCATTGGTCCTGATATTGCAGTTTTTGGTACTCATTATATCGCAAAAAAACCCTATGATGGAAAGCCAGTTGGCTGGCACCAGGATGGCTCATACTGGTCTTTAAAGCCGATGAAGGTTCTTTCTTTGTGGTTAGCGGGCACAGATTCAACAGCTGAGAACGCCTGTATGAGAGTAATCCCAGGAACCCATAAAAAAAAGTTATTAAAACCATCTGAGATGATTAATCTGAATACGGAGGATTTTGTTTTAGACTTAGCGATACATCCTGATGAAATTAATTATATAGATGCTATAAATATAGAGCTCAAAGCGGGAGATATATCAATCCATAATCCATTAATAGTGCATGGTTCAAATCCTAATGTATCTAATAAGTGGCGAATCGGTCTTACAATTCGGTATATCCCTACTTCTACTTATGTTAATAAAAAAGATTGGAAGTGTATTTTGTTAAAAGGGAATTCTACAAATGGAATAAAAAATAATTATATTAAAAAGCCAGTCTTTAATCAAAAAAATCATATGCCTTTTATCGGTCAAGAATTTTATTATTAATTATCTAGATCAATTATTCAATTTTACCATATTTATTTAATTTGTATAAATTATTTATCGAGAAATTAGTTTTTTCATAAATGAGATTACGACCATCTTCAAGTGTAACTTTTTAATAGATATAGAATTGTAAAGTTCTATTTATAGAGTATTGTTTAATTGATATACTCAAAAAATATTATGAGGTTAATTAAGTTTTAATTTTCAGAATAAAAACTATTTATATAAGGCTTGAGTAATTCAATCGCTTCATCCGCATTTTGAACAATTTTTATATTTTCAAAATCAGATTTATCAATTAAATGTCTTTTTAATGGCTCTGATTCCATCCAATCCAGAAGACCATTCCACATTTCTCCTAATAAGATTATCGGTCTTTCGGATATATGACTTACTTGTATTAATTGCCAAGTATATAATAACTCAAGGATTGTACCTATCCCACCAGGAGTAACTATAACAGCGTGACTGATTCGCATAAATTCATCTAGCCTTGATGAAAATTTTTTATGATGATAAGTAATGTCTAAATGCTCATTTGGAGCAGTTTCAAAAGGAAGATCAATATGTAGTCCAAATGACTTTGTTTTTGAGCCACCATCCTTTGCCCCAGCGTTAGCTGCTTCCATTAAACCAGGTCCTCCACCTGTTACAACATCAGTTTTATTTTGTGCTAGCTTTTTAGCAAGTTCATAAACCTGGGCATATTCATTTGTTTTGGTTTTAATTCTTGCTGATCCAAAAATGCTAACCCTGTAATAATCTGTACCTATTTCTGTTACTAATGAATCTAAATCTGCGACTATATTATTTAATTGCTGAATTTTTTTTGACAGAAATTTTCGTACCACTTTTTCTTTTATTTGCATAAAAACCTTTACCTTTCATATAACATTGAGCGACCTTTAATATACTGAGACTTACTAAATTAAATTTGATCTTATTTAACTTAAAGGTACAAAAATAATGAGTAATGCGCTGCTTTTGTTATAATTAAATTATTTTCATAATACAATTAATCTAAAAGATAACTTAAAATTATAAATATATACGTCTATATGGATTACTAAAAGAGTGCGATAGATAGTTTTAATAGAATCTATTTGAACTGATTATAATAAATCGCTATAATCAGTGCTTATTCGTGCAGATTTTTGTTTATGGTCTGATAGAATATTTGATAATAGATTAGAACAACTTAAAAATAAAATAAGGTATAAATATGAATGACGATAGTATATATGATGATATACACTTAACTAAAAGAAAAACTATTACGAATGGGGAGAAGTACAACTTTTATATATATAAAATGCTTTCACTTGAAAAAAAATTTTCAAATGGTAAATTTGGTAAAGGTGATACAGTTATTAGCCAAATTAAAAATTATCGACTTCAAGATGATGAAAGTGAAGATATGCTAGAGGTTAAACTTAAATGTTCGAAAAAAATCGATGACACAATAAATGGATTTACTCCAGGTGATAGTAAAAAAATATTTGATAAATGTTTAAAAGATTTAGAAAAAAGAGGAATGGTTAAAGTCTGATTTAAGATATTATTTTTTATATCACACCCCACGTTTGTGGGGTTTTTTGTTTATAGCTTCCATATACATTATATTGTCACTATTGGTAGAGAATTTATTCTAATGAATCGTTTGGTGTATATTTCATATGGTAATAACAACTTTGTTTTATAGTAATTCCTAATTGTATATATGTTTTTTTATCAAAAAAATTTAAAAACTATTATTTACTTTCTTTTTTTATTGGTTTCTAATTTGTTTACTCAAAATTTGGATAGTCTGTCTTTCGGTGATAATAATTCTTTAGATATAGCAACATGGAATATCGAATGGTTCCCAAAAAACGATCAAGTTACGATTGATTATGTTTCTGAAATTATTGAAAATTTAGATTTAGACATTATTGCAATACAGGAGCTAGACGATACAATTATGTTTGACCAAATGTTAAATGATCTACAGGCATATACTGGGTATTATGAATCAAGTTGGTTTGCAGGTTTAGCATATATCTATAAAACCGGAACGGTGGAAATCAATGATATATATGAAATTTATACTACTTCATCTTATTGGAACGCATTTCCTCGATCTCCTATGGTAATGGATATTGATTTTATGGGAGAGAATTATTTTATAATTAACAATCATTTTAAATGTTGTGGCGATGGTATAGTTGACTTTGATGATATAACTGATGAAGAAAATAGGAGATATGCTGCGATAAATCTTATTAAAGAATACATTGATAATAATCTTGAAAATAGTCGAGTAATTGTTTTAGGTGATTTAAATGATGATATAGCTGAAGCGCCAGCAAATAATATATTCCAGGAAGTATTAAATGATTCAGTTAATTACTTTTTTGCAGATTTAGAGATTGCCCAAGGAAATAGTTCTGAATGGTCATATCCGAATTGGCCTTCTCATCTTGATCATGTTTTAATCACTGATGAATTATTCCAGGGGACAAATAGTTTTGAAGTGCGAGTAATTAAGATAGATGAATATCTTGATGGTGGTTGGAATGAGTATGATCAAAATATTTCAGATCATAGACCTGTTGCAATAAAGTTTAATTTTAATCTTAGTTCCCTTTATGATATCAATGGTGATGGTATTTTAAATAATGCTGACTTTATATTATTATTATCTTTTGTTATAAATAATAATGGATCAATAAATCTCGCAGATATTAATTCTGATTTAGAAATAAATATTTTTGATTTATTATTTTTATCTGATTTTCTTCAAAATATGTAAATAAATAAAATTTATTAGTCTATCAGATTTCGATTTTGTTGAGTTTCTAAATTATAGAATGATAGGTAGATTTAGATTAGTTATGAAAAAAATAATAATAGTGTCAGCTACTTCTGGAAATAATTTGACTCTTGCTAAAAATATTGGAGAATTATTTGATTTAAAAAATGAAATAATCACATTAGAAGATTACCATCTACCTCTATATACTGGAAAATTCAAATTAGAAAATCAAACAATAATTAATGACCTCTGCGAAAAAGTTGTTAATGCTAATGGCTTTGTTTTTTGTGGTCCAGAATATAATGGTGGGTCTGCCCCAATATTAACAAATGCAATCACTTGGATTTCAGTCACAACAGATTATTGGAGAGATGCTTTTTCAGATAAAATTGGATTAATTGCTACTCATAGTGGCGGTAACGGGAATAGCTTTTTATCCACTTTCAGGCAGCAATTAGAATTTATGGGTGTAATTGTTTACCCAAGATCAATTGTAGTAAACAAAAGCAAAGAATTCAATGTAGAATCGAGTAAAAAAATTATAGATAGATTCCAAAAATTATTATAATTGATAATACTTTGAAAAGATTGAGAGCTTAAAAGAAAACTTCCTATTAAGTTGAAGGATTGATACGAAATTCAATATTATAGAATAACAAGCCCTATTTTTTTCATAAGACTTATTATTCTATAATATTAATATTTAGATTTAAAACAGTCCAAATGCTCCTCTATATTTTGCATCGTAAAAATGGTCACTCATTCTGCCTCTCATCTTGTTATATCCAAAGAGGCCTTGTTTTCCGCCATGCATTATGAAGTCTGTGCTATGCGGGGAGTAGAAATATGCAGCTAACAATGTTGAATATAGCTTACCTTGTTCGGTAGAGGATTTTATACTTTTACTCATTCTGAATTTTGAAGGATCTTTTACAACAAAATATTCACCAGATGAGCTAGAGCTAATATAGTAACCAACTGGAGGCTTTATAATTGATAGTGCAGACTTATCACCTAAGAAAGCTATGTCATAATCATAAGTCGATGATACATCATATTGCTGATCACCGCTTTGAAGTGTTCCTGCTATTTTGGTTCTTTTTGCATCATCCCTCATGTTTTCAGGTAGAAGCTTAGACGCTAATTTTTTTGCAATAGAAATTTTTTCTTTATAAGTAGCATATTCCATAATTAAACGAGATTTATCTCCATTTGATGCAATAATATCACATTCTAAAAGATCAGTATACCTTTTAAACCATCTCCACCATATCAGGCCTTTTACTTCAGTTACAGATTCACACTCACATGTTGTTTTATCACCATCAACTATTACATCAAAATTATATCCACGTGTATATACTCTTTTACCAAGTTTTTTGGATCTTAGATTTTGAGTGTAATCTGACTGGAGGTTTTCAATTGGAATATTATCTCCTATTGTTCCAAATTTTAGCCATCCACTTTCGCTACGTTCCTGATTTTTTGTTTTGGATTGAAATACCGATTCTTTTACTTTTTGAATCATAAAAACTTTATTCATATCTTGTCTAACACCATCAAAATTATCGGGTGTGTCGATACTTAATAAAGCAGCATTATCTTTAATTTCTTTTTCTATTTTTTTCAATTTATCTTTGGCACCCCCAAAAGCTGCAGAAAGCTTTCCTTGTGAAAATAGAAAGTTGAAAGTCATTGTGAATAATAATATGTATTTTATCATTGATTTTTCTTTTTATCTCATTTTAGTTACATACTAATCGCTATGTATTTTAATGAATATTTTTATATATATTTTTTTTATTTTTAAAATTATCCTTATGTATTATTTTTAAATAACAAAATTGAGGAGTATTTAGAATGGCTGATGATAAAAAAGAAATGAATGCTGAAAATGATAATGAGGAGCAAAACCAGACTGCTCCTGCAGTTGAAGAGAGCCAAGAGGCTAGCACACCAGATGTAGAAAACAAAGAAGCAACGGTTGATGATGAGCCAAAAGAATGGCTTGTTACTTTACTCTTATCTTTCTTTCTCGGTTTCTTAGGAATTCATAGATTCTATACTGGGAAGACTGGGTCAGGTGTTGCAATGCTACTTACTATGGGTGGTTGTGGTATTTGGTCATTTATCGATTTCATTATGATCCTTCTAGGTAAGTACACAGATGCTCAGGGGCGCCCACTTAAAAAGTAAATTCTTTTTTTTGAAAATATTCGCAAGGGTTTCCGTTTTATTGACCATTCCTTTGGTAATTATTATGTTCCCAAAAAACATGATTTTTGATGGGCAAACAATATGTCTATTTAAAAACATTTTTGAGTTTAATTGCCTTGGTTGTGGTATTACTAGAGCAATATTTTTAGTTTTTGAAGGTGATTTATTTGGTGCTTGCAGGCTCAATCTAGGAGTTTTAGTAGTGTTGCCAATTTTGGTTTCCTTATGGATTGAATTAATCTATAAGGAAGTCAAATCACTTCGTTTTTTATTTCTATAGGTATTCTTTTATATTAAATATAAAATTATAGTTAATTATATTTTAAATCAGACTTAAAAAAGTATCTCTCATTTTTTTTCTTAAAGAATCAAACGATGTTAGTTTTTAGATAATAAATTGATATTTATTTTTTTTATCTTGTTATCATTAGCAAGCGCTCAAACAATAACTTTGGTTGATTTTCAAACTAAGACTCCAATTGAAAATGTTAATGTATTTGTTGGTGATAATGGGACAACGACAGATAGTTATGGTTCTTGCAACCTAGGTAAATTTAATAATGGTGATACAGTTACTTTTTCAATGATTGGCTACAGGACAATTACATTACCATTTAGTGATGTACCAGGAATAGTATATTTGAAAAATGATGCAATTCCTATGGATATAGTTAATATTATAGGAAAAAGTAGTAAGTCAAAAAGAAGATATAGTCGGTTAGAAAGGAATGTGAGGAAAGTATACCCATATGCAAAAAAAATATCAGACTTATTAGCCCAGTATTCATCAATAATCGATAGTATTGAACAATATTCTGGAATAATGAGATACCAGAAAAAGAGAAAAATATTTTCTAAAATTGAAGAGGAATTAATATCAGATTATGGTTACTCTATTAAAAAATTGACAAAAAGCCAGGGCCGGATATTGATTAGGTTAGTTGATAGAGAAACAAGTAAAACATCATATAACGTTATAAAAGATTTTAGGAATATAGTTAGTGCTAGTTTTTGGCAGTTAACTGCAAGAGTTTTTGGTCATAATCTTCGATCAATTTATAACCCCGAAAAAGGAGAGGACCGTATGATTGAGTATTTTATTAATATAATTGAGAATAATAGGAGATAATTGACTAACTAAAAGTGCTATTATCTATAATAAAGAAATAAATGAAGAGATTTTTAAATAATAGTTTGGATATATGCTCAAGATTATTCACTAAATCCAAGTTCTTAATAACAAAAACAGTTTATTTTAGAAGATATTTGTAGATTTATTCATTCAAATAAGGGGTGTATTATGTCATTTTTGAAAACATTGCAAAAAGTTGAAAAAATAATTCTTGGAAAAAAAAATAATTCTATTAAACCTAAAGATCATTGGAAAAAGTATCGTAAACCAAAAATAAAAATATGATTAATTATAATTCACTTAATAGTGATGAAAAACAAGATTTAAAAAAGCAGCTTTCCAAACATGCATCATTAATTGGTGGTAAAAATTACTTTCTTAGTCTTATAGAGGCAATAAGGCTATCTCGCCCTCATCCTTTAATGGCTAAAGAAGCATGTTTTCGATTTGATAAAGGTATCATAAGGTGGGAGAAAGTTATATTCAAAGAAAAAGTTAATTTATTAATCACACTAATTCGTGATAAAAATAATAACCTAATGCCTAAAGATGGTGATAGAAATTATAAAACGGTTATGAACCTTCTTAGAACTATTGGGCCAATGAATTTTGAGGTTCGACCAAAAAATAGAAAAGATGGTGATGGTTTTATAATAAACCCGATTCAAATTATTGATAAGAATACTTGTAAAATAAATTTCATATTTGAGGCGCTATTTTTTTTGCCAATGCATTTAATTAAAAAAATGCTTATTGGCCCAACAAAAATATAATAATTTGATTTTTCAGATTTAAAAATGGTAATAGTTCTAAAGAAAAAAGAAAATTTTGATAAAATTCCTATTATTGATATTGCGCCTTTAATCAATAATGAAAATTCAATTTATTTAGATGAGGTTGGGAGAAAAATAAGAGATGCCTGTAAAAATTTTGGATTTTTTTATATCAAAAATCATAATATTTCAAAATCTCATATTGATATATTAATTTCTGTAATACAAAATTTTTTTAACCTTCCGATAAAAGATAAAAATAAAATACATATAAATAATTCCAAAATATTTAGAGGATATACTCCTCTTGGAGAAGAATATACTGATAATAGTTATGATTGGCATGAGTGTGTTGATTTTGGTCTCGAGACTAAAAAAAATGATTCTAATTACAAAAAATTATTAGGGCCAAATCAATGGCCAGAGGGGCAAACTGCTTTTAGAAAAGCATTAGAGAGACACTGGGATTTAATGATTAGATTAGGTAAGAAAATTACCCAAGGTTTAGCTATTAGTTTAGATCTGTCCAAAGATCATTTTTTACCATTTATGGATAAATCACATAGCTATATGAGAGTGTCGCATTATCCCCCAAATAATAATAGTAATAAAAAAAATATCGGTGAAGGGATAGGGCCCCATATTGATTATGGATTCCTTACTATTTTAACTCAAGATAAAATTGAGGGACTACAAATAAAAAACCATAATGATGAATGGTTGAACGCTCCGATTATACCAGAGACATTCTTGATTAATATTGGACATATGATACAGCGCTGGTCTAATGATTATTATAAAGCGACAGTCCATCGCGTGATTTCGCCTAGTAACAATAGATACTCAATCCCATTCTTTTTTGAACCAAATTTTGACACAGTAGTATCTCCATTAGATAAATTTTGCAATAAACATAATTCACCAAGTTATAAACCACTTCATTTTGGAGATTATTTAATAGATACTTTTAAAAATAGTTATTCATCGATTGTTGACTATTAAAATTTTTCAAAAAAATATAAATATAGGTTTACTATTTATTTTTTGTAGTCTTAGTGATTTGTAGATTAGCAGATGATTTATAGAATTGCTTTTTTAATTTATATTATAGCTTCTTTTGGATGTTCAAATAAGGTTTCTGAAATTAATCGTCTAAATAAGAAAAATCCTGTCGGCGCTTATGGTAACGCGTTATCTGATGCTCCTATTTATAGTGTCGAAGATATATTATCCTCTCCTAGGAATAACATTGGAAATTCTATTTTAATTAATGGTGTAATATCTGAAGTTTGCCCGATGCGTGGTTGCTGGATTCAAGTTAAAGATAATAACTCTCAGCAGTCGATTAGAGTTAAAGTTACAGATGGAGATATTGTCTTTCCATTGTCATCAAGAGGTAAAAATGTTATAGCTGAAGGTGAATTTTCAAAATTAGTATTATCTGAAAAACAGGCAAAAAGTTGGAAAGCCCATTTAGCGGCTGAAAAAGGAATAGAAATTGATACAGCGCAAGTTGTTTTAGAGGAGGATGATTATTATGAATATCGTCTGTATTCTAAAGCTGCGAAAATATTTTAGTATTGATTAAGCTTTTTAGCAAATTTTTTAAATTTGCTATTGAGACTAATTCTCAATAGTTATATATTTAACCAGTTATATGATATAATTTTATTCGAATAGGGTTCTGATTATTATAATATAAGTCTATACTTAAAATTGGTTCCAAATCTAATCAGAGCCCGATTCGTTAATTTCACGATAGTAATTTAAGTAATTTTTAATAATTTAAAAAAGGGATGATATTGATATTATGAATAAAATAGGTTTGTTTTGGGGTAGTAATACTGGAAACCAAGAAGAAGCGACTAACTATCTCACTGATTATATGAAAGGTGAGGGATGTGAGGTTGATCTATATAATATTGCTGATACACCACCAGCAAAGATGCTTGAATATAAAAAATTGATTATAGGATGCCCTACCTGGCATATTGGTGAGTTGCAGGATGATTG
>NHJO01000027.1 GCA_002169695.1 bacterium TMED217 | reverse complement strand
TTACAAAGTTGTGAAGATAATATCGATGAGAATTATAACTTTCCTAATGATAATGAAGATGACAGTGAGCAAAATCAGCTAATAATAGATATTAGTCAGAGTCCGCATACTAATTTGAACAATATTAATGGTACATCATACCTAGGCTCTAACGTCATTGATAGCCAAGGCTTGCTTCTTGTCAAGTCTTCTGGAACAAAGATCAAAGCTTATTCGAGACGATGCACACATTCATCTTATATCGTGAACGCATATAATAACCAAGGTTTCGCAGTTTGCAGTTCTGGACATGGTGGTAGTTTTAATTTAAATGGTAATGTTGCAGCTGGGCCGCCATCTTCTTCTTTAAGATCTTATGCAACATCATTAGATGGAAATATTTTGACAATTAGTAAATAGGAGTTAAGAACATGTTAAAAAAAATCAACTATTTTATTTTATCTATATTTATCTTTGAGACTTTATCATTCATAATAGGATTTGGAACCCATTTTGAGCATTATAAATATGCTATCATGATAAGCATTGTAATATTAAACTCTATCGCGATAAGAGCAATACCGAATGTTAATCTTATTAACAAACATCACCTATCAAAAAAGGAGAATAAAAATGATATATAAATACATCTCAGTAGTTTTTATAACTTTACTTATAATGTTAAATTCACTCGAAGCAGGATGCGGAACTTGTGCGGCAGATAGAAACAAATCATCGAAAGCATTCATTGAGGATATTCCTTCAGATGGTAGAGTAAGTGGTAAAACGTTTGCATCTTGTGGTATGTGCAATTTTGATACAAAAGACAGATCTTGTGGCTTATCAGTTAAAATAGGCAGAGAGGTATACAAGGTAGCAAATGTTGATATAGATGAACATCTTGATTCGCATGCTAAGGATGGTTTTTGTAATGTAGTAAGAATAGCAAATGTTAAGGGGAAAGTAAAGAAAGGAAAACTTTACGCAGATTCGTTTTCCATTCAATAAAACTAATGCCTATTTATTTTTAATTTTCATTGAATAATAAATAGTCCCTGTTGCTGTCAAGGCAATTCCGATAATAGATGGAATTAATGCGGTAATAAGAGTAAGTACTAAGAACGAAAAATATAAGATTAGTACAATGATCATACTCCATGGATACAAAAATGCTTTGTATGGTCTTTTATTATCAGGCAACTTTTTACGTAGAATATATATAGAGCCAAAAGTGAATAAATTGAATATGGTGCTCGTCGCAGAAAAAAAATCAATTATAGTTTCATAAGCATTATTACTATTAGGTCCAGATTGGTAGTAGGTAGAGGTTACAGCTCCGACAAGTAAAACTGTTGCCCAGATTCCTTGTCCTATAAGAGCATTATTTGGCGTAGCGTATGTGGGATGTAGCTTTTTAAAATTATCAAAAAATAGACCATCTCTTGCCATAGCATGCCATGCTCTACCTTTACAAAGTATTTGAGTACTGATATTTCCGAAGGCATTGATGGCAACAGCGATTGATATGAGAATACCTCCGGATGCTCCTAAAACAACTTCTATAGCCTTAGTAGCTACCCATTTATTTTGTTTTATTGTTTCAACATCTAACTGGTATATATAACCAATATTAGCTCCTAAATAAAGTATCATTATCCCAGAAATTCCTAAAAACAGCGATAGTGGTAGGGTTTTTCCTGGATCTTTTACTTCTTCAGCCATATAGGTGGCACCTTCCCATCCGCTGAAAGCAAAAAAAGAATATCGTAATGCAGCGCCAATAGCGAGTATGGTTGGCCATCCAAATTCTTCAGGCCAAAAAGGATCACTAAAATGGCCGATGTTTCCAGTAGAAAATCCAGTTAGTGTTATTCCAATTATTCCGCCGACTGCAATCACCTTAGTTGCACCAAAAACTACCTGAAATTTTCCACTGATCTTTACGCCAAATAGGTTTATTGTTGTAAGAGTCCATATGGTAGATAGAGATAATAAAAATGTTGGTAGAAGTCCAAATGGACTACCGGTAATAATCTCAAATATTGCATTAATAAATTCAGTAAATACTAGTGCTACGGCAACGATTGATGCAGTCTCTGAAACAAAAAACATCGCCCATCCTCTTAGGAATGCTATATATGGCCCGTATGCCTCTTTTAGGAAAACATATGGGCCTCCTGATTTTGGGATCATAGCCGTCAGCTCTGCGTATATCACTGCACCGAATATTGTTATTATTCCACCAAGCACCCATACTAATCCAAAAAGAGATGTACATCCCACTAGAGCCATTATCGGAGCTGGAGTTCTAAAAATTCCAGACCCAATGATGCGGCTGATAACGATTGAGGTTGACTCCTTGATTCCTAGATTCTTTTTGTAATCTGTCATAGGAGTATTTTATAAGAATATTAGTCTACAAATATAGACAGCGCTTAATACGCCAACTGCATCAGCAATTAGGCCTGCTATAAGAGCGTGCCTAGATTTTCTTATTCCAACTGAGCCGAAGTAAACAGCTAGGACATAGAAGGTTGTTTCCGTAGATCCGAACATTGTTGCTCCAATTTTTGTAAATAAAGAGTCTGTTCCATATTGATTTACTAGATCTGTAAAAAGGCCTAGAGATCCGCTACCTGATAGAGGTCTCATAAAAGCGAGAGGGAGATTCTCTGGAGGGAATCCTATAATATTTAAAAGCGGAGAGATAAAACTAATCATTAAATCCATTGCTCCAGAGGCTCTGAACATTCCAATCGCGACAAGGATCGCTACTAGGTAGGGTATAATTCTTAGCGCAATATCAAATCCATCTTTCGCGCCATCTACAAAAGATTCATATACCTTTACTTTTTTTATGATAAGACCATAGAAAGGAATCCCGACTAAAAGGAAAGGGATAATGTACCTTGAAACTTGATTTGTGAATATTATAATATTATCAATCATTATCGGTTGACTCGATTCTAAATCGTTTCATTTTAGATAAAACGTTAACAGAAATAATTGCTGCAATTGTTGAAAGTCCTGTAGCAATAATTGTAGTTATGAATATTTGATTTGCTGCTGCACCCATTAGCCCAACTACTGTAGCTGGTAGAATAATTTGTACACTAGATGTATTAATTGCTAGAAAGGTACACATTGCATCGGTAGCAGTATCTTTGTGCTTGTTTAATTCTTGTAGCTCTTTCATTGCCTTAAGGCCAAGCGGGGTTGCTGCATTTCCAAGGCCTAGCATGTTCGCGGCCATATTAAGGACAATAGAGCCGATCGCTGGATGATCACTAGGGACATCTGGGAATAGCCTAATGGTAATTGGTCTCAGAGCTTTTGCTATTAATTGAATTAGGCCAGAGTCTTCAGCGATTTTCATTATGCCTAGCCAGAGTGCCATAATTCCTATAAGACCTATCGCAATTTCAACAGAGGTTTTTGACATTGAGATAGCTGCTTCAGTAACCTCATCGATCTTTCCGTTAATAGTGCCAACCACAACCGATACAAAAATGAGTCCAAACCATATATAATTCAGCATTTAAAAATCAATCCTTTGTGACAGCACTTTCAGTGATAGTGAACGGCGCGTCTGGGTTTGAGGTGTCAATATTTGTTTTTATTGATATTGGTAATGTCGCTTGGTACTTACCATGGCCGCATGGAAAGTTAGAGATTATTGGTATATCTAAATCACCACAAATATCTAAAATAATTTGATCTGTATTTCTATTAAATTTTATTTCCTGGTCTTTCATATCTTCAAGCTCTCCAATAATAAGACCGTTTATATTGTCGAACATTCCTGCGGTTCTCATTTGGACAATCATTCTTTCGAAAGAATAAAGATACTCATCGATGTCTTCAATAAATAGTATTATTCCATTTGTTTTTAATGTATCTCGTGTTCCTAGTCTGTTTATTAAAAGACACATATTGCCACCCCAAATTGGTCCAGAAGCATTTCCCTCTTTTAATATTCTTGTTTTAAGAGTTCCGGGTTCTTTTATATTAATATTATTATCTCCGGTCAATACTCTATTCATTAGCTTATAATTATAATCTACCCAAGAATTTTTGTAAGTAGTCAACATTGGTCCGTGGAATGTTACTAAATTAGTTTGCTGTGTAATAGAGCTTAGGTAGGCAGTAATATCACTATATCCGATAAAAATTTTTGGATTTTTTCTTATTAGATCATAATCAAGTAGGGGCAAGACTCTATTTGCGCCGTACCCTCCACGGGCGCACATAATAGCATCTATATTTGGATCTGCGAACATTCTATGAAGATCGTCTGCTCTTTCTTGAGGGGTACCAGCGAAGGGCCCCCATTTTAGGTTATTACTTGCACCGATTTTGATATTGTAACCAAGGTCTGTAAAAAATTTAGCGGTTTTTATTAGTATCTTCTCTTCAAGCCAGTATGATGGGCTAATAATGCCTATAGTTGAATTTTTTTCTAGTGCTTTTGGTTTAATCATAGATTAATGTTTTTACGATTTGGTTTTGAACATACCTGTGTTTTGATGAGGAGCCGATATAGCCATTCATTAAGATTGAAAATGCAACGGGGCCATATTTTTGTGAGTAAATATATCCAGCTAAATTACGCGCACCAGAAAGTCCACCAGTTTTTGCTCTAACTAATCCTCCTTCACGCGCTAATCTTTTTTCTAAAGTACTATTTTCCCATCCACCTCCAGGAAGTGTAGATATAAAATTATCTTTGTATTTACTATTATATACCCAGATTAATAGAGATATAAGTTGATCAGAATTAGTTAATGTATANCTAGAAACCCCAGAACCATCAGCGAGTCTAATCTGAGATGTGTCTATTTTAACTTNNCCTGCTAGNAATGATTTTATACTATCAAGTCCAGTGNNCCATGTCCCTGGTANCGTGTCCAANGTGCCAATTGTTTTTACAAAAAGCTCTGCNGTTAGATTATCACTCTCATTCATTAAGTTTTTTGCAGATACAATTAGCGAGTCTGAATAATGAACTGTTATNTCTTTATAATTATTCAGGTTTTGATCTTTCNTTGATAATTGTTTAACTCTCGNACCATGATCATTTAAGAGTTTTTTAAATATCGTTCCNGTAAATAATGATGGGTTATATATATTTCTGCGTAGAGTATCTCTTTTTGTGGTATCCATTATTTCACCGCTGACCGTAAAATTATTGTTTGATGCGATCCAATCTCGATCGATCTTTAGTTTTTTATAATTTATAGTATCATTAACGGTTACAGTTTTATTCTCAAAATTAATGTGTGATGTTTTGGGGAAATAATTTATCTCTGCGGGTTTTCCTAGATTGCCAGGTTCAATATAGAAATCTATACAATTATCATTTACCGATAATGCGCCAATAGGTGCCGCATACCACCAAGGACCTTCATCCCACATCCAACCCTCGCCATAGTTTATTGAGTCTAGAAAGGTATCGTCTACATAGAGCGTATCAACATTTTTGATATATGATGAAACAATTTTTGCCAGAGAATCGAGCTGATCTATTTTCAGATCTGGGTCACCACCACCCTTTAATATTAAATTATTTTTCTTTTTTAATACTTTTGTCGTAAATCGATGGTCATCTCCAAGGTAGTGCAAGGCTGCTGCGCATGTATATAATTTGTTTGTGCTAGCAGGCATTAATAGTTTTTGACTATTATATGCATAGAGCGTTTTATTGTTATTAAGAGATACAATTTTTATTCCCATATTAAGATNAATACCAGATGATTCTATAATCCGGTTTATTTTANTTATTAATCCGNGTGTACCTTCAAGATTGAAAAGCGACTTAGGAGGAGTACAAGAAAAAAATGCTATAATAATAGCAATGAATAAATGTTTTTTTGTTAGTCCCCTAAAATTATTCTTCATCTTAAAGATAAAATAAATTTATCCAATAGATTATGGCCATATTTAAAAGAATTTTTTGCNTCTTTCACTGGCAAGTTGTGGTCATCAACAAATGCCTGGGTAGCTTCAATGTGAGTTTGGAAACCCCATACAGGCTCTGATTTACTAGCTATTCCATCAGTGGATACCAGATCNCTATCTGCGATTATCTCAAAGTCAGGTGGTANTTTAGTAATGCCATCCTGATGTGAATATAATAATGGTCCGGAGTTAGGCTCGCCCCATATAGANCTTTCTTTTAATCGCACAATTCGTTCCCCTTGTTTTTTTTCGCCTGACCATAAAGGCTCTACTTTGCCTCCGTATATGTGTCCTATAAGTTGGTGTCCATAGCAGAGCCCAAGCACAGGAACGCCATTTGAAGAAGCCTCGATTATGATATCAGAAATATCTTGTTGCCATTTATTATCATCATTTACTGAGGCAGCGCTTCCTAATACAATGATACCTCTAANATTTTTGTTNAACATATTAAGNCTGTTAGTACCAAAAAGAGCAGGCAGGTGGTATGTCGCTGGATACGGGGCTACACTTGCTATCCTATTATAAGACTCAATAGCGGGCTTTAAANNGGCTGGGTCAATAACCATTAGATGTTTTTCTGGTATCATTTGGTTTACTTTATTAGCAATTTATTTAGATTTAAAGTAGTGTATTTTTTATATGTAATCGTATAAAATTTAATTAAATAAATTTGGTATGTATATATTCTCTAATATCAAAATATATCAAGCCATATATTATGATTAGATTTTTTTATGGTAAAAATTAATAATGGTAACAATTTGAATAGAATTCTTCTTTTAAGCATAATATTTGTTTTTGGTTGTGATAATTCTCCAAAGATCATTGTCTCGGACGAAGCAAAATCTAGAGTGAAAGAATTGATAAGCAGTAACGTTATTNCTTATGCTGAATTNTTTAATAAATCGAATTCAATTAATAGTTCTGANAGGAATTTTGTTTTTCTAGATTCGATGAGAACCGGAATTAATTTTAAAAATTTATGGAACCCAGACCCTAAGCATAAAGGACAACTTGGTAATTCGTTTATCGCGGCGGGTGTTGCAATTGGTGATTATAATAATGATGGACTTCAAGATGTTTTCCTTTCAAGACAGCAAGATGGTGGAAGATTATACCGTAATCTTGGTGAGTTTAGATTTAAAGATGTAACAAAAGAAATCGGTATGTCTTCTGAAAATATGTGGAGTACGGGAGCTTCGTTCATTGATATTAATAATGATGGTTGGCTTGATATATATGTCTGTGGTTTTGATAGCCCAAACCAGTTATATATTAATAATAAAGGTAAATATAAAGAATCTGCAACAGAATATGGACTGGATTTTAAAGGGGCGAGTGTATCGATGTCTTTTTCAGATTTTGACCAAGATGGAGATTTAGATGCTTATCTATTAACTAATAGGCTCCATGATACAGATTCAACTATGAAAGTAAGAACTATCAAAAATAAAAAAGATCCATATGTTGTTGTGCCAGAGCATCGCGAAATTGGTTATTTTATAAAAAGACCTGATAAAATCCCTCTTTTAGTAAATGCTGGGCAGTTCGACCACCTCTATCGAAATGATGGAGGTAAGTTTATTGACATATCCACTGAGGCGGGAATAGGTCAACAGCCTTATTATGGATTATCTGCTACATGGTGGGATTATAATGATGATGGAAGGCCTGATCTTTACGTAGCAAATGACTACATGGGGCCTGATCATTTATACCAAAATATGGGGCCTGATAAAAATGGATTAACTCGCTTTAAGGATGTTGTTGCTGAAGCTCTGCCATATACGCCATGGTTTTCAATGGGCTCTGATTACAGCGATATTAATAATGACGGGAGAATGGACTTTATGGCGTCTGATATGGCCGGTAGCAACCATTATAGGGATAAGGTATCGATGGGCTCGATGAGCGGGCCAAATAGTGAGGCCTGGTTTTTAAATTTTCCTAACCCTGCTCAGTACATGCGTAATACAGTTTATTTAAATACGGGGACTGAAAGGTTTATGGAGGTTGCTTATCTGACTGGACTTGCAACAACGGATTGGACCTGGACCGTAAAATTTGGAGACTTAGATAATGATGGATATGAGGATGTTTATTTTACAAATGGCATGTCTAGAGATTTTGTAAATGGTGATCTAAAAGATCGTTTTAGAATCATTACAAATAATGATGAGAAGACCTTAAAAGAGTCAGACCTATGGGAGAATGAAGAGCCATATCGATTAAGCAATATGGTATATAAAAATCTAGGTGACTTTAAGTTTAAAAATGTTAGTAGTGACTGGCGATTAGATTATTATGGTGTGAGTACCGGTTCAGCGTTAGGTGATCTCGATGGAGATGGCGATTTAGATATTGTTATGAATGGTTTTGATGAATCCGCCCGCTTATATCGTAATGATCTAGTACAAAATAATTCTATCCGTTTGAATTTGATTGGAAATAAATCAAATAAACAGGGCCTTGGCGCACGTATTGAAATGGAATATGATGGTAGCAAAAAGAAGATGCTCCGTTATTTTTCTAGCTCTAGAGGGTTCATGTCTTCAAGTGAACCGGTCATTCATTTTGGACTTGGAGAGCATGACAAAGCAGATAGGGTCACTATTTATTGGCCATCTGGGAATATCCAAATATTGGAAAATATTCCTTCCGGATATAATTATACTATTGCTGAAAAAAACACTCCTAAAAAAATTAATAATAAAAAAATACCAATGTTTAAAAAAGGTAAGAGCTCTATAGCAAATATTTTTCATCGTGAAAAATATTTTGATGATTTTAAAAGAGAAAATTTACTGCCAAATAAATTGTCTCAGTTAGGTTCTGGTGTCGCCTGGGGTGATATAGATGGCGATGGTGATGAGGACGTTTATATTGGAGGGGCATCTGGGTTTTCTGGAAGGACCTTTGTTAATAATGGCTCTGGAAATTTTTCAGAGAAATTTCAACTTGTATTTAAGGTTGATGCTGATTACGAAGATATGGGATCTATATTTATAGATCCGGATAATGATGGTGACCTTGATTTGTTTGTTGTTAGTGGTGGAGTAGAGTGCAGTGCCGGAGATAATATATTACAAGATAGACTATATTTAAATGATGGGAATGGACAGTTTGGAAAAGCTGCGTCAGGGTTAATACCTAGAATTAATGCTAGTGGGAGTGTTGCTATAGCAGCAGATATTAATAAAAACGGGAAGTTGGAGCTTTTTATTGGTGGCCGTGTTGTCCCTGGTAGTTACCCAGAGAATCCAAGATCTTATTTATTAAGCAATTCAGGCGCAAGATATCTTGATGCAACAAAAGATATTATCCCAGAGGTGGAATATTCAGGGATGGTAACAAGTGCTTTGTTTTCTGATGTTGATGGAGATAGCTGGACGGACCTTTTGGTTGTATATGAGTGGGGCCCTATTCGTTTCTTTCATAATAAATCAGGCAAGCTGATAGATCGTACATCTGATGTTGGTTTAGCAGATCGGTACGGGTGGTTTAATAGTATTAGTAAGGGTGATGTTGATAATGATGGTGATACAGATTTTATAATTGGCAATATTGGATACAACACTAAATACAAAGCCTCTTCTGTTAATCCAGAAATATTATTCTATGGAGATTTTGATGGGAGTGGAAAAAAAAATATTATTGAAGCAAAATTTGAGAAAGATATTTGTTTTCCAAGGAGAGGTCTTGGATGTTCAAGTAGCGCAATGCCAATAATAAAAGAGAAATTTCCAACATACCATGATTTTGCGATATCATCGGTAGAGGAAATATATACCGAAGATCTGTTGAGCTCAGCAGAAAAGTTAGAGGTCAATGAGCTTGCTTCAGGTGTGCTAGTAAACCGAACTGATGTAAATGGGAATATTAGCTTTGAATTTCTGCCATTGCCTAGAGTTCTACAAGCTAGTCCGGTTTTTGGTTCAAGTTTGTGCGATGTGAATGGAGATGGATTCCTTGACCTATATGCCGTTCAAAATTTTTCTGGGCCACAAAGAGAAACGGGGTATATGCATGGAGGTGTTAGTCAACTTATGCTGGGAGATGGAACGGGATATTTTGATCCAGTTCCGCCAGAGGATAGTGGTCTTATTGTCCCTGGCGATGCAACTAGTTTGACTGTTAATGATATTAATAATGATGGTAGGGCTGACTTTTTTGTTGGAGTAAACAATGGGAAGTATATGTCTTTTATTAATCAAAATAATTTTAATGCTTATGTCCTAAAGCTTTCTGATTTTCCAAAGGGGCAGAAATATATTGGGTCAAAAATATGGTTACATTTTACAGATGGTTCTGTCCAGCTTCATGAGTTATATGCTGGTGGTGGATATCTATCACAATCAGCGCCTATTATTTTTATAGGTGATAATAGTAGTATAGAAAAAATTGTCATTCAATGGCCTGACGGAATAAAAAATGAAATAAGTGATTATAAAAATATGAATGATATGAGTAGGCTATAGTATATTAAAAGTGCGTATTTATTTCTAACCTATCTGTTAAATGATCTATATAAATTTGAAGAAAAAAAATATTAAAAGATACATAACGGTTTTTGTTTTTTGCCTGCTTTTTATTGGTTGTTCTAAAAATGAAAGTTCTTATATCACGTTTTCAGGTGAGATTAAAAATTCAACCGATGACATTATTACTATCTCAAATTATAATAGTACGATGAAAGAAGATTTTCCAATTGACTCTTCAGGCCATTTTTCAGCAAGGGTAAACGTTGATAAGGATGGATATTATTTTTTTAAAATTGGAAGGCCTTATTCGATAATTCGTTTTAAAAAAGGTCACAACGTTCACCTCGATATTGATGCTGATAATTTTTTTGAATCTCGAATTTATTCTGGAGATTTAAAAGTTGAAAATAATTATGGTGTTTCTAAATCAAAGCTTAGGTCAAAATTTGTTGGTGATCCAAAAGATTATTTTGTCGTCCCTTTAGATGAGTTTTTACTCAAAATTAAAAAAACTAGAGACGCAGTTTTTGAATTATTGGAAAAATCAGAACTCAGTCAAGAAGATAAATTGATAGAAAAAAGGATTGTTGAGTATGATTATTTGCAAAGTTACAATAATTATCAAAAGTTTTATAGTTACCATAAAAAAGTCAAAGCAAATCTTCCAGATGATTACTATGAGCCCATTATTAATATGGATATTGATGATGGGGAAATATTTAGATATAGCAGAGCCTATAGGAATCTTATTATAGAAAATTTCAGGCATTCATCAAAAAAGGAGATGGATAGGGACTCTGCATTGACCATTATTGAGTTTGTTAAAAATAAGATTTCTAATATAAAAAGTGTAGATATCAGAGAACAGTATGCCAGCATGCTGATGAGGCAAATGAAAGAGGGCAATGATAATATTGATGATGACTATCATCAGATAATGCCGTTGTTCTCAACGCAGAGAATGAAAGATAAACTAACGCAAAGATATCAATCTGCTAAAGAAACCACTTCTGGGAATATTGCTGTCGATTTTGATTATGAAAATTTCAATGGAGGAAGGACAACGCTAAAAGACCTATCGGGTAAATTAATATATATTGATGTTTGGGCAACATGGTGTGGCCCTTGTATAAAAGAAATGCCAGCGTTAAAGGAGTTAGTAAATTTTTATAAAGGTAAAGATATTGAGTTTGTAAGTATATCAATAGATCATAAAAAAGATTATGAAAAATGGAGAAAAATGGTTCCCGAAAAAAATGTAGGAGGAATTCAATTGTATGATGCCGAAGGATTGAAGTCTTCTTTTATGAAAGCATTTAGTGTCGGTCTTATTCCCCGGTTTATGATGATCGATGAGCAAGGTAAGATCATTTCTGCAAATGCACCAAGACCTAGCGATAAAAATGTTAAGGATTTTATTGATCGACAGTTAAACGGGCCTAAGGCTATGAGATTTACATCTAAATAAAGAGGAGTATCATATGTTAAATGCATTAAAGAGCATAGTATTCATTTTTTTTATATCAGTTTATTTATTTTCAGATGATGATAGGCAAAACAATAATAAAAGTTTAGCTCCTGGAATATCAAATTTAAATAATACTGCAATGTTAACCCCTCCGGTAATTGAGATACATCACGTTGGTTTAAATACTATTGACACACTCCCTGATTATATTCCGCCTTACTCTGAGGTATTGGTTGATGTAGTGATTAATGGTGGTATCGAAGATGAAACAATTGAACCAGGGGGCATTGTTCTTAACTGGCAGGTGAATTCATTAAATGCTAATGTATATGTATCTTCTATGCCGCTGTTGTTTAATCTGCTTTATCAAAATTGGCACTATATCAAGCGTGTAGACCCGTATGGTAATGGAACAAAGATATATTGGTGGGTCACAGCGTTGAATGTTGATGGAGAGATGTCTTCTACAGAGATTGATTCATTTGTTATAGGGACTTTAGCTATTGATGATGAGCCGTTACCAAAGTCATTTAACATCACAGGTAATTACCCCAATCCTTTCAATCCTGTAACAAATATCAATTTCACTGTAGAGTATATCACGGAGATCGATCTATCTATTCATGCTATAGATGGTAGGCTAGTACGCAGGTTTCTGCTTAACGACCTTCAGCCAGGTAATCATAGTGTAAACTGGGATGGCAAAGATCAATCTCTCAGTCAAGTGCCATCTGGGATTTATATCTACCGGCTAGAGTCAGAGAGCCATACTGGCACTGGAAAAATGACTCTTATAAAGTAGATTTCATAAAATCTATTTCTATGAGATTTAAGATATTCATTCTTTTTGTTTTTTGTTCCAGACTGATTGCTCAATCATCATCAGTATCTGGAACTGTAAAAAATGATAGAGGTGAGCCATTGGCTGGCGCTAATGTTATTATTGAAGGTACAGCACTAGGTGCCGCGACAGATGCATCAGGAAAATATGTTATAAAAAAAATTCCATCTGAACGAAATTATAAAATTTCGGCCATGTATATAGGTCATAGAAAAATGACGAAAAACATCGACACAAAATCAATGTCAGGTATAGATCTAGCAATTGATTTTGAATTGGTGTTTTCTCTTGTGGACCTTGATGAGGTTGTTGTTGCGGCGAGTTTCAGTGAAAGGAAAAAAAGAGCACAGGCCTCTCCTGTAACAATTATTTCACAAGATGATCTCAGAAGACTTCCAGTGCGAAGTATTGATGAGGTTTTATCGGGTAAGGTTCCTGGCGGATATGCTGATCTTCCATCGAGACCAGGTGAGAATAATTCTGCATTTACGCTTCGAGGTGGCACGAGCGGATCTGGAAGACCCCTAGGAGATGTTAAGATCTATATTGATGGGATTGAGCTATTGGGGTTTGATATGCAATCTTCTCCTGGAATCGCTGATTTTATCGACCCTGATGATATAGAAAAGATTGAGGTTATAAGAGGACCTATGGGATCTACGTTACATGGTTCTAATGCTCAGAGTGGCATCATTCAGATCTTTACAAAAAAAGGCTCTAGCTCTAATAAAACAAGAATGAAGGTGAAGCTGGTTCAAAAAATTATTGATGCGCCTATTTTAAAAGATGAAGCAAAAGGCAAAGAGGTTGCTTTTAGTCTGAGCGGAGGAAGCTCATCAAATGTTAGTTATAACCTAGGGTTTAATAATTCTACAGATGAAGAGGTGATGCCAAGCAATGGGAAAGGGATTGAGCAGCTAAAAGTTCATGGGTCGATTAGCGCTCGGATTGGTCCGACAGTCATTGATGTAAAAACCTATCACAGTTGGGGAGAACAAGGTTTTTTCAGCAACCTTTACCACCTTCTTGAGTACAAGGAAGATCGCTCCTGGACTATGGCGCCAGCTCACTGGGATGATGCTCTTGGGATTGACTCGACAATCGGTGGAACGAACTATTATAAGCCTGGTTTTAGTCTTAATGTATCCCATAGTTTTTCGCCTGACTTATATCAAAGTATAGTAATAGGAAATGATTCAAAACGTTTTCTTTATAAAAAATCTTTTCCAGGTACTGGTCCAGCATATCTGACAGAAAACTGGAATCGCTACACCCTTAATTATTTTTGGCATTATAAAAATAATATTTCAAATTATTTTAATATAGATATCACTGCGGGGACGCAGAAGACAATTAGTAACCATATCAGATTTTCAGGGGATTTGGAGGAGGAAAAAGATCAGTATTACTACGAAGATTTTGATGATGCATCTTTGGTGGATCAGAGTAATCAGAATGCAGGGTACTATACAGAGCTATTATTAGATTATAACGATAAATTATTTTTAACAATTGGTGAGCGTATTGAACAGAATGAATTTTTTGGTAAAGATTATGGTACTCATTATAGCCCAAGGATTGGTATCTCATATGTATCAGAATTTGGAAATTTGATTATGAAATCAAGAGCTGCTTGGGGTAGAGGGGGCATAAATCCCCCAAAGGCCAATCAGGCGCTACCTAGCGAGTCAGACTATAGTATTAACCTAGGCAACCCTGACCTTAGGCCTGAGCGTCAGTCTGGTTATGAAATGGGCGGAGATTTTTATATTGGTGATAATTTTTTTGTAGAGGTCACTTATTTTGATCAACTTTTTTTAGATGGTGTCGCGAATGATCCAAGTATTGACGACCCTTATACTCCGAAGCAGGAATATCAGTATGTTAACCTTGGACAGATCATTAATAAAGGGTGGGAAATTGCAGCACGAACAAGGATTGGTTCTATAGATATAAGTGCAAACTATTCAATATTAGATAGTCGCTGGGGAAAAGATAGTCTCAGGCAAAATGATCCAGCTTATAAAGGTTTTTTTGATGAAGGTGTTCGAAGAAATGATGTGCCCGAGTCAACGGGGAATGTATCTTTCTCATATAATTTACCTGGCTACAGTTCAAAAGCAAAAAAAGGTGGCACTTTAACATTAGACATAAACTATATTGGGAAGAAAAAAGGTAGAGATTGGCTTTTATATTATGATGGATTTTACAATCCAGATATTCCCAGGCTCGACTACTACAGCAAAGACCTTATTAAGTATTATGACCCGTTCACATTAATTCGTTTTAGGTCTAATTATTGGATAACTAATAAAATTTCTTTTTTTATGGATATTCGAAATCTAACTGGTCACTCGGATATCTCAAGATCAATCACAGCACCGGCTCTTGGTAGGCAAACTACTATCGGCTTTGATGTTGAGATATAAGTTTAGTTCGATTCTTTTTAAAGAAACAGTTTTTTAAATTTTTTCTATAAAGGTTGGTATCTATTTAAAAAAATTAATTAATAAATATATCTGGTAAAATTTATTAATCAACATGGTAAAACTATATTAAATGTTGAAAAATTCATTTAATTCTAGGAACTAAATAATAATAAAAATTATATTTAAGATGTTCGATTTTGTTAATTTAACAAAACAATCGATATGTAATGTATTTTACTATAGTGTAAAATAATTTTTTTAATAATAGTTAAAGGAGACTCAATATGAAGAGAATGTTAACGTTCTTTCTTTCAGTCCTAATGGTTTCAGCGATATCTGCTGATGAATACCAAGCTGGAGCTGATTTCCATGTCGCAAACAAGCTGATGTTTCATGGAGACCCTAATTTTTCAGATTTTTCTGTGTTAGGTGCTCAGAGTGTAATGGCGGGGATGGATTTTGACGGTGATATGAAATATGAAATTTTATTTACAATGGATGAGACACTTCCTCCTGGAGGTCCTGATCCAGGGAATGTAGGTATATACCTGTATGAAGCTGATGGAGCTGGTGGGTATGCTTACGTGTGGCACTTTGTGTCTCCTGATCCTGGTAATAGTCTCCCTGGTATGACTCATGGTGATATTGACGGTGATGGTAAGCATGAGATTTATTTTGGAGTTCCACCTGCTGCAGGTTCTAATGATGATACATGGGGAACCTATATTTTTGAACAAGGATCAGATGGAACGTTTCCTGCTGTTGCAACCCATTTGTTACGCTATGGCATGGAAACAACAGATAATTTTCGTCCTGCTGGCTATGCTATGGCAGACATAGATGGAGATGGTAAGACAGAGCTTGCCACTGTTGATCGTGGTGGTAGACGTCTTTCTATTGATGCTCTTACTGGAACTGATCTTGATCAGCTAGCGTCATTTACAAATGAGTTTATTAATGCTGATGCCTTAGGTGGCGGAGGAGTTTATGATGTTGATATTGCAGATACAGATGCAGATGGTCATCATGAGATCTGGGTAAATACATGGGATAATTTCAGCATGGCAATTTTTGAAGCTACTGGTGCAGATACTTATGTATTGGCAGCTGATTTGAATGGTATCTTTGCTGATAATGATCCTGGTTCATTTAATCGTACCGGATTTGCATTTAAAGATGTAGATATGGATAATGATCATGACGCATGGTTTCCAATGACAAATGGTAAACTTTATTATTTTGATAATCCAGCCTTAGATAGTATTACGCCAAATGTAATTGCCAATGGTGGTGTTGATGGCGGAACAGCTGGTTGGGGTTTTTATCCAGAAAATAATGGAATAACTATTCCTGTGACTGGTGACCAATTATTTTTTAGTATTGATACCTCTGTTGTGGCAGATGTAACGGGCGCTGATTCTACTGTATATGATACAACGCTAATTACGTTTACAGCTTCTGAGGGTGACTCTGCGCTGATGATCCCGCATATAGGAGATGGTGTTGAACATAATGCTTTCTTTTCTTATTCTGGAAATACTGCGATACCAGCGGGTACTCAATTTTATGCTTCTGCTCATGTTTTACCTGGTAGTCCAACAACAACAGCGTCCACAGGGCATGCTATTCTTTTTGCAAAGTATTTTGATGCCAATTGGGGTATGCTAAGTATACAGTCTGATACATTAGCTGTTACTTCAACCGCAGGCTCGCTGAATTCATGGACACCGCTGAATATATTTGGTATGGTTCCTGAGGGAGTTACGACAATGCAGGTTGGTGTAATGTATGTAGGTGGAGCAGATGTAAGTAGTATCTTTGTTGATAAACTGGAAATGAGTCCGGTTGTTGGAAATGGTGTCGCTGATATTACAGCTGCTGACTTTACAGAGGTTTTAACCTTCGGTGGTAACTCTTGTCGTGGTGGTGATATGGGAAATATTGACGGTGACAGTAAGCCTGACTTTATTGTTGGTACTGGTACCAATGAGACCGTTGTCTGGATCGAGTATGTAGGTAATAATCCTAAAGATCCGACTCATTATATGATGAACACTATTCTTTCTAGTCAGGGCGAACCTCTAGATCGTTACTATCCGCTTGATATTTCTGAAACAGATCTAGATGGTGATGGGAATCACGAGGTTGTAATCTCTAATTTATTCTCAACTGAGTCTACTCAGCCACAGATCATTGTATTAGAGCATAGTTCTTTTTCATGGGACATTACTGGTGGAAATGAAAGCTATCATTTAGCGCCAAACTGGTCTATCGCTGCTATCGGTGAGAAATCAATCAACGATTCATTATTTCAATCTGATCCAACAGGTAACAGTAGAACAGTTATCGGTGGTATGGATATGGATAATGATGGTAAGCATGAAGTCATCGCAACTGACTACGCTGGTGGTCGTGTAATAGTCTATGAAATTGACTTGGCAAACAATGCGTTTGATGTTGTTTGGTCTTCACCAGTTGTAGAAGCACGTAACCCATATGGTACATACAACCCTCGAACTGTTAATGTTGGTGACCTTGATGGTGATGGCAAGCATGAGATTGTTTTTCCTTCAAGTAGTGTTGGTGCTAGTGGGTACCATATCTATGAGTGGGATGGTGTGATGGGTAGTGATAACTACGGAACAACATATTCTGCTATTTGTGCAGTTGAGGTAGACATTTGTTGTGGTACTGATGGAGCTGGTTTCAGAGGTGATCACGAGCGTCTAACGATTTTCGACATTGATGGAGATGGGCAGCAAGAGCTTATCACAGCAATAAGACGTGGTAGTCCAAGAGGGACGCTGGTTGTTTCTTTACAGGCTGGCGATGATCTAGTTCATAACTCTGGAGGTGGCCTAGAGACTTGGGTAAATGAGTTCCAAACAAACTCTGCTATTTATGGTGGTGGAAGTCCTTATCATGCACTTCCTGCTGACCTAAATGGTGATGGTAATTATGAGCTTGTTAACCACCACTGGAATAACTTTAATCTCTATAATATAAGTTCGACTGGACCAGATACTTATGTGGTCGCTGATTCAGGTAGCGCTGGTGCTTATTATCAGCCTACAGCACCAAGTGATGAGTTCTCACTTTTTGGTGGCTACAGAAAAGATGTAGATGGAGATGGAAACGATGAAGTGTATTATGCCGACTATGGTGGGTCTTGGAGCATTAATGCTGGTGATATTTACGTTGTTGACTATGACAACGGCGAGGATGTCACTACAATTGGTCCAGATCAGGTTCACAGAGTTGGCAACGCTGGTAGTTTCTCTGGAGATATTGGAGATGGTTACGATGGGCATAATAACCCATATATCTTCTCTAGTAGAAGTAGACCAAATCTTTCTGCTTTAGAATATATTGGTCCAGATCCATCTCTTGGTACGAGCTATATAGAGAAAACAATCTACTGGGGTGAGCTCGATGTTACAGAGACAAAGACGACAACAGATGAAACTGGTACAACAACTGTAGATCATACATTTAGATGGGGCTTCCCTTCAAAGGTTCAAACACATTGGGGCGGTAATCTTCTAGATTTTGATGGAGACAATAAAAAAGAAATTTTAATGTCTTTTCAAAATAATAGAGACTCGCTCACACATACTTCATACACATGGAATGCAACAACTTCTATGTATGATACTGTGTTAACAACTGTGGTGAACCCGAAAGCGTGGACCTTTGTTATGCTAGAAAATGGTTCTGAGCAGTTAGCTGCAGATGAGCCGATTACGTTCATCGCTCCTTCAGATTACCGTTTGGAGCAGAACTATCCGAATCCATTTAATCCGAATACGACGATTCAGTACACAGTACCGATCAATCGTAAAATATCTGTGAAGATCTATAACGTTAACGGTCAGCTAGTCAATACTCTGATCAATAACGAACTGGTCTCTGCGGGTACTCACAAGGTGATTTGGAACGGTAAAAATAAAAATGGCCTACAGGTCTCAACTGGAATGTATTTCTACAGTCTAGAATGGGCCGGTATGAAAAAGGTCAAGAGTATGACTCTGCTCAAGTAGTCGATCATACTTTAGTAATTACTATTTAAAAAGGGGGGGGCTTTATCGCCCCCCCAATAGTTTAAAGTATTAATGAAAAAATTATTCCTTTCAATATTTCTTGTTGGACTTTTACTAGGTTCAAATGGAAAAATAACCGGTATAATCAGTCAGAAATCCAATGGTGATCCTGCTGTAGGTGTTAATATTATCCTAGTAGATAGTTACCTTGGTGCAGCGACAGATATTAATGGTCGTTTTACAATTCTTAATGTTCCACCTGGGACTTATTCTCTTCGTGCTGATGCTATTGGTTTTACGCCAGTTGTCGTTCAGGATGTCAGAATAACAACCGATCAGACCACTGATATTTCACTTCAGCTTGAAGAGTCAGTTGTTGAAGGCCAGGAGGTGACTGTGGTTGCTGAAAGACCTTTAGTCCAGAAAGATCTAACTGCTTCTCAGAGAGTTACCACAGCAAAAGAGATCCAGGATATGCCAGTAGAGTCGTTTCTTGGTGTTTTAAGCACACACGCTGGTGTGAATAAGAGCGCTGGTGGTGCGTTGCACGTACGTGGAGGAAGGAGCAATGAGGTTGGATATTATATTGGAGGGGTGTCTGTATCAAATCCATTTTTTACAAATTCGTTAGCGGTTAGTGTTAGCAATAAAGCATTAGAGGAGATGAAACTTGTTAGTGGTGCGTTTAATGCTGAGTATGGAAACGCTATGAGTGGTGTTGTAAATGTAAAAATAAAAGACGGTGGAAAAAATTACGATGGAAGTTTATCTTACTATAGTGGTGACTATAACTCTGGAGCGAGTGATATTTTTCCAAATATTTCGGATCAGTCACTTTCAGCAAACAGTACGCTAGATGCCTTCATATCAGGCCCTGTTCTTCCAATGTTTGGCGATAAGCTCACTTTTAATATATCGCTTCGAAAAAGTAAGAGCGAGGGATACTTGTACGGTGTTAGAGAACATCAGCCAAGCGATTTTGCTTATTTCCCTCCTAGTGGTGACTGGTATATCCAGATGTCTGGAGATAGCAGCTATGTTCCTATGAACCCAAGTGAAAGCAGTAATTTTCTTTCTAAGATCACATTAAGAGTATCGCCTAGACTTAAGATTTCAACACAATCTATTTTATCTAGTTCGCAGAGCAAGAGCTATTCTCATGTATATAAATATAATCCTGATGGGGTATCAACAGGCTATTCAGGAAACAATAATCATGCAATCCAAATAAATCATTCTCTATCCCCAAAAAGTTTTTATGAGGCTAATGTTTTTATTAGTGATACTGATTATAAAAACTATTTATACGCTGACACCCTTGATGAGGGATATGTGAATACAGATTATATAAATACAGAACCTACTTCTGCTACTTTTTTATTTGGTGGTACGCAGATGGGGCATACCTATAGAGTATCTAGCTCTGTTGGTGGAAAATTTGATTATACTACACAGTTGAATGACAATCATGAGGTAAAAGTTGGTCTTAGTTTTCGTTCTGATAATTTAAAAGAACGTAACCTTCAGGTTTTATATAATCAAAATTATTATGAGCCAACAGTCTTACCAGAAAATAAGTCTCCATACCATATATACTATGATAAGGATGCGCTACAGTATTCAGCCTATATACAGGATAAGATGGAGTATGAATCTATGATCATGAACCTAGGCGTTCGTTATGATGCGTTTGTGCCGAATGATTCAACCATATCAAATCTTCTCTATCCAGAGCTAGATAAAAAAGCTGCTAAGGATAAGACCATGGTCTCCCCTCGGGTAGGTGTTTCACTGCCAATAACCGATAAAGGTATTTTCCATTTTTCATATGGGCATTTTTACCAAATGCCAACACTAAGAAATTTATATAGAGAAAGTTATTTTGGGGCTGGTTTAGCGCCAACCGTTGGGAATCCAGATCTAAAGCCTGAGAAAACTGTGTTGTACGAGTTTGGTTTTCAACAACAGTTTGGTACAATGATCGGAATGGATATTAATTTATTTTATAAAGATATTAGAGAGCTCCTTGCTCTTCAAAGTATTCGATATAATAGTCCAAATTTTGGTCCATCTAATTATTCAATTTATTTAAATAAAGACTATGGAAATGCACGCGGACTAACCCTTTCACTTACCAAAAGATATGATCCAATTTCAAAGAGTAGTCTCTGGATAGATTATACATATCAAAAATCTGAAGGAAATTCTGTTAATTCTGGCGCTTTTTACTTTAGCGCACTAAGTGGTATTGAAGAAGAAAAGTTAATTGTTCCACTATCTTGGGACCAATCACATTTGCTAAATGCCACTGTAATTATCGGAGACCCTTCAGGTATGACTCTTGGAATTATTGGGAAAATAGCTACAGGCTGGCCATATACACCATCAATCCCGAATGCGAACTTTATTCCGAAGCCAAATAGTGGTCGTAAGCCAGTACAAAAAAATGTGGACGCAAAACTTGAGAAAAGAATAAAAGTTGGTAGCTATAGGGTTTCATTATTTGCAAGAGTATATAATGTTTTTGATATTAGAAATGAGAGATATGTTTTTAATGATACAGGTTCTGCAAAATACACCTATGAGTATCGAAGTAATCAAGAGTCAGAGCAGTTAATCGCAAATTATGGTATGCCAGGTATTCACACATGGGATGATTATACTACACGGCCAAATTATTATTCCTCTCCACGATCATTTAAGATAGGACTATCATTAGATATTTAAACAATGAGAAATAGTACTTATACAATAATAATAACACTCTTTTTTACTACTATTGCAAACGCACAGTGGCCATTTGGGAAAGATGTGGATTGGTATATCGATGGTCCTAAGAAGGAATGGAGTAAACGCGATCATGACCGCTATTATAGGTGGCGTGATAGACTCTATGCTAGCAGAAAATCTGAGTCAATGGATGATCAGATATTGCAGAGACAGAAGGCTATTTTGAATGGAAATAAAATTACCGCAGAGATATGGAACTATGGGTCTATATCTAGTCCTGGAAATAGAGTGACTGATATTGTTTGGGAGAATTTGGGGTATGGGTATGAGTTTGGTCCATTTATTTGTGCGAAAGTTCCTTTAGAGTCTGGACATCACCAGGACGCTTTTTTTGAGATCGTTGGTGGTGATACAATATGGTATGCTAGAGTTATTAGTGATGGGCTGACATCACTTGGAGGAGAGGTGTCACCTGATGGGCTTGAGTTTTATGGCTGGGAACCTTTGGCATGGAATGATGATTTTACTGTCCCTTATGGTGACCCAATTAGTGAAAATATTCCTACTAGTAATGACTTAGATAGAGATGGAGATGGTAAGCCTGATAGTTGGCCTTTTGGTTGGTATAATCCAAACCTGAAAGACTATGTGTGGCCCGGAGCACTTAGACAGGGTTCTTCGAATTCGGATCTAGAGTCATTTTTTGTTGTAGATGATAGAACAAATAAAGAATTTCAATATTATCCTTTTGTTAATGATTCATCAAGGCAGGGTCTTGGTATAGAGATTGAGTCACGTTATTATCAATGGGCAAACCCTCTTGCGGAAGATATAATATTTTTAATTTATAAGGTAACAAATAAGAGTGATAAAGATTTAGAAGATGTGACTTTTGGTATGTGGGGTGACCCACATATTGGTGGCCCATCAAACTGGCAAGATGATCTTTCTTATTTTGATAAGGACCTCAACATGGTTTATTGTTGGGATGCTGATGGTATCTCTGATGTAACAGGGAAAGTTCCTGGTTATTTTGGATATAAATTTTTAGAGAGTCCTGGACAGCCGTATGATGGTATTGATAATGATAACGATGGTCTCATTGATGAGCGCCAAGATAATGGTATAGACGAGGATGGTGATTGGGATATTGAGAAACATGATGTTGGTATCGATGGTGTTCCAAATACAGGAGACCAAGGTGAGAATGATGGTCTGCCAACTGCAGGAGATCAGTTTGACCTAAGACTTCCTGGTGAGCCCAATATAGATTGGACCGATTTAGATGAGTCTGATATGGTTGGGCTGACGGGATTTTCTTCTCCACCATTTACTAGCCAAAATAGAATATCAAATGATCAGTTTATTTATGATAATTATTTAACCCCCGGCGTTTTTGATTCTGCAAATTCTGTTCAGGCTGGTGATTATATATTTATTTATAGTTCTGGGCCTATTAATCTACCTGCTGGAGAAGCAAGAAGGTTTAGTATCGCTTTATTAGTTGGGCAAGATTATGATGATCTAACACTGAATGCTGTTACTGCTCAAGATATTTATGAAAAAAATTATCAGTTTGCTAAACCGCCAGAAAAACCAAATGTGACAGCTGTGGCAGGAGATCAGAGAGTTACATTATACTGGGATAATGTGGCTGAATCTTCTTTTGATCCAATCACCGAGACCTATGACTTTGAAGGATATGTAATTTACAGATCAACTGACCCATCTTTTCTAGATATGCAGACTATTACAGATGCGAATGGTTCAAAATTTTTATTTGAGCCTCTTAAAACAGCAGATGGAGCATCAGCAAAGTTTGATCTCGTTAATGATTACACAGGATTGAGTTCAATTCCTTATACGGGAAGAGGTGTAAGCTATAATCTTGGAGAGAATACTGGCCTTCGCCATGTGTTTGTTGATTCAAATAATGTTGTCAATGGTCAGACATATTACTATGCTGTTGTATCTTATGATCATGGGGATGCAGAGCTGATGGTTGCTCCTGCGGAGTGTTCAAAAACAATAACAGTAAACCCTGAGACTGGTGAGGTAATCCTTGATGTCAATACTATTTCTATTGTTCCTAGGCCTGTTACTGCGGGATATGTTTCTTCAGCAATTGATAGTAATAAGATTTTTCAGATACAAGGAAATGGTACGGGGTTGGTTGACCTAAATATTATTGACCATACCGCGATTGAGGATGAGAATAATTTTATGTTAATTTTTAATGATCAAGATGGACTTAATTATAGTGTACTTGATGAAAAAACTGTTTCAGATACTATTACAGCTAGACTTGGTCAATATCATAAGCTGTCTTACAAGAATGTTGACTCAAGTAGTTTTGTAATGAAATCAGTAAACGGCAATTTGCTGATAGAGGGTACTGATTTTGAACTTCTTGATAGTGATGGTCAAATTTTAATTTATAATGATGGGTCAATATCTGAGAATCAAATTTTGATCGCTTCTTATCAATATTATCCAATCCGAAATAGTACAAAATTAGCTTCTGAAGAGGGGAACACTATTTTTGATGGGATGACTCTTACCGTACAAAATCAGGAGTTAGATCTAGATGATGAGATGACCTCTTGGAACGCTACTAGTCCCAATAATTTGGTAGCAGCGGTAAAGCCTTTTAATAATCTTGGTGTAAATAAATACCCTGCTGATTATGAAATTCGTTGGTTCGACAGTCCTGTAAGTTCAAACTATCGGCCAGGCTATGAACACGTTAAGGCTAATTTTGAGGTTTGGGAGACAACAAGAGGGTTCCAGGCTAAACAAATTCCATTTCTTATGATTGAAAATATATCTAATGATAGTTTATGGAATCCCGGTGAAAGAATAATTTTATTAAGTGACTCAACTGTCAACTCTTATACTTGGGAACTTACTTTTTATGAGCCCGAAGATGGGACTCCAGCTGTTTCGCCAATAGAGGGGGATGTTTTTTCTGTATTTACAAATAGAGCATTTACAGATGATATATTCACTTTTTCTACTTCTGCATCGAGCGAAATGAATTCTGTTGAAAAAGAAAATATGGATGACATTTATGTCGTTCCAAACCCTTACGTAGTGTCTAGCAATATTGAGCCATTAGATCTCCAAAATCCACAAGACAGAGGGCCAAGGAGAGTTTACTTTGCTAATTTACCTTCAAGCTGTACAATAAATATATATACTATGTCAGGAGAACTTGTTCGCTCATTAAGTCATAATAGTTCTATTGAAGACGGTATTAAATATTGGGATTTGACAACGTCTGATAATTTTCCAATATCTTTTGGGATGTATATTTTTCATGTGAAAAGTGATAACGGGAATGAATCTACTGGTAGATTCGCAATAATTAAGTAATGAGTAAAATTAATAATATAATTATTGTATCCTTGATTCTGATTTGTTCTGTTACTCAGGGTCAGCTTGAGAATGATCAAGATATTTCAAAGGTTGGAACGACTGCGGCTCAGTTTCTTAAGATAAGCTCAGGAGGAAGAGGATTAGCAATGGGAAGTGCGAATGTGGCCATTACTAATAATCTATCGAGTAGTTTTTGGAATCCTGCTGGCTTAGCTCATGTAAAAGGTATTCAGGTATATTTTGAGAATAATGGTTGGCTTGCTGGAACAGATTATAACTTTGGCTCTTTTGGTTTTGAGTGGCCGAGAGTTGGTGTCTTATCATTATCTATTACAATGCTTACAACACCTGATGATTTAGTACGAACAATTGAAAAACCTACAGGCACTGGTGAAAAGTTCAATGCACAAGATATGTCAATAGGTATTAGTCTAGGCAAAAGTTTAACAAATCAACTTTCGTTAGGTGCTACCATAAAAAATATCAGACAACGTATTTGGCATTCAACAGGACAAACAATAGCCGCTGATATTGGTGTTCAATACAAAACACCAATTAAAGATATTATTTTAGGTGCTAGTATATCCAATTTTGGAAATGATATTTCTTTGATTGGTAGAGATATGAATTTAAGCGTCGATCCAGATCCGAATAATCAAGGAAATATCGAGTTCGTTAATGCTCAGTATGAAACAGATGCTTTCCCTCTTCCACTTCTTTTTAGAGTAGGTATAGGAGGGAACATCATTAATAAAGAAAAACTGAACGTTTTGTTCGCGATTGATGCTGTTCATCCTAATGATAATTATGAATATCTAAACCTTGGACTTGAGACGAATGTTAATAATATGTTTTCAATTCGAGCTGGCTATCCTGGAATTGGAAAAAAAGATGCTATAGAAGGACTTTCTTTAGGTTTTGGTGTTAAATATCCAATAATGAAAACATCAAATGTATTAGTTGTCGATTATACATCTGCAGATTTTGGCCCACTTGGTATTGTTCAGCGAGTCTCAATCGGTTTTAATTATTAGTAAATAATTTTAATAAAAAAATTGAACACCTCTATTTTTCATAGAGCATTATACCTAACACTTCTTACATTAATATTTCTACCTCTATATTCTCAGATTGATGATATTGGTATCACTATTGATAGTGGTACAAGACTGACGGTTCGTGATAGTCTTGAATATTTGATTTATGAGGGAGAATCACCATTTTTTGATCAGGCTGTAGAAGGGGCAGCGATTGAATTTTATGGAGAAAAAATAGAGAGTGTTGTTTTTCGTTTGTTTGATCAGACTGTTGAAAATAAAGCAATAGCTGGGAAAATATTTAGACAGCCTGATTTGGATAAAGTTGTTGCTACATTTTTAGAGCCAATAGAAGATGTTCCAGCCAAATATTCATTTAAAATTATTTCTGAGGGTGATATAGAAATTAATAGAATGATTATATTCCCTGTTGATCAGGAGAAACCAGGGAAAGCAAGAGCATTGGAGCCTATTATTAGCGATATCCCAAAACCTGTTGTCATTAGTAGAGAAGAGTGGGATGCTGAAGAACCAAAAAACGCATATAGTTACCATCCTTATTTTGATAAACTTACACTTCACCATGCAGCATGTTGTAGTGCTGATGATTTAGAAGAGGGAAAAGATCAAGTTCGATGGATACAAGATTTTCATCAGAATGGTAGAGGTTGGAGTGATATAGGATACCATTTTTTAGTTGATCGGGCGGGGAATATATATCAAGGTCGACCAGAGACAGTGATTGGTGCGCACGTAGGAGGCGCTAATACTGGGAATATTGGCATATGCTTATTAGGATGCTATCATCCTCCTGAGGCTTCATGCTTCCAGACGATAACTCCAGAGAGTAGGCAGTCAATCGTAGAGATCTTTTCATGGGTATCAGATACTTATGGGCAGAGTCCTGCTGTTCTTCTTGGTCATCGTGATTATTTTGGTACGACGGCATGCCCAGGTGATAATATTTGGATTGAGCTACCAAGGTTTAGGGCAGAGATTGCAGACTTTATTCAAGATTATTTTGAAGTCCCGCCTATATCAATGTTTCAGTTACCTTTTCCTAATCCATTTTCTAATTATGTGACACTCAGTTTTGATTTAAAAAATAAAATGGATTTTAAGATAGATATATTTGATCTATTAGGAAGAAAGGTTAATACGATAAAAAAAAATAATGCAGGTTCAGGAAGGTTAATTATGTATTGGGATGGAAAAAATATTAACGGACAAAGGCTAGGATCTGGAGTGTATTTTGCTAAACCAATATCTAATGAAAAGATTGATCCTATAAAAGTTATTTTATTAAGAAAATAACTTTTATTTATAATATTTTAATGAATATGATCAACCCAGTTATATCCTAGGTAGACAATACCAACAATGAGAATTAAGCATCCACTTATAATTTCCTGATTAAAATTAAATTTTATCTGATCTAGTTTCTTTAAGATAATATTTTTTGTGTAATTGAAGGTTACCACTATTAAAAAGAGGATTAGTGCTATCCCGAGAACATAGATCGTGACAAAACGAATAATTGAGATTAATGAAGGTGTCATACCTGTCATCATAACTACAGCTAGAGAGGATGCACATGGAAGCATGCCGGTTAGTATACCCACAGTTATTGGATTTTCAATAGTTGAATTATTGAACCTCCCATGTTCGTGTCCACAATCATCTGTGTGAGTATGCTTGGCTTTATATATTGCTCTGATTAATATATAAGCACCAAAAGTGATGACAATACCAGGCGCAAGCCAATGTGAAAAATCATGTAGAAAAGTACTCGCTATTTCAGCCATAATAAGATTAAATATTATTGCAATAATACTTAAAACAATAAAATGTGAAAAAATAAGGCTTGCGGTAAGCAGCATAATATTTCGTAGATCTAATTTACCTCCAACTGTATAGGCTAGTAGAAATGTTTTACCATGCCCAGGCTCTATGGCGTGTAAGCAACCTAGTAGAAAAATAGATGTTATTGTTAGTGAATCTGTCATATTAATAATAATTTAATAATTCGTCAGTGGTTGTGCCTCGATTTAATTTTTCATAAAGTGTATTACTACCCCAAAGTCTGTTTAGTCCATTTTCACGAATTTTTATTTTATCAGGGTACATGTTAAATATTGTAAATAATGTTAAAACGCCAGTGTCGACGCTTTTGTATTGTTCTCTGTTTGTTATCCATATTTCTATACCACTACATTTTTGATTCTTGTATTTTGGCTTTTCAGACTTTCCTGGAATTCTCACAGGTGTAAAACTTTTTGGAACAAAAACCACTCCGGGAAGACGAAAGTTATTCATTGTTTGGGATAATTTTTTACCATCGATCCAAGGAGCGCCAATCCATTTAAATGGATTGGGCGTACCACGACCTTCACTGATATTTGTTCCTTCAATTAAACACATTCCAGGATATATAATTGCTGTTTCTAAGTCAGGTATATTAGGTGAAGGTGGAATCCATATCAGATCAGTTTGATCAAACCAAGCATTTGGTTGCCAGCCTTCCATCCTTATTACCTCTAGCTTTGGAATTGGATCCACCCATTTATTCTCAATGATACTTTCTGCGAGCTCTCCTATAGTGCTTCCATATCTGATTGGAATGGGATAGTGTCCTACAAATGAGCGATATGTCAGATCTAGTAATGGGCCTTCAATAATATCAGATCTAATTGGGTTTGGGCGATCAAGTACTAGAATAGGGATGCCTAATTCAGCCCCAGCCTCCATTACAAGTCCTAAAGTAGTAATGTATGTATAAAAGCGAGCACCAATATCTTGGATGTCATAAATAATTAGGTTTACATCAGCTAACATCTCTGCTGTTGGTTTCCTTGTTCCGCCATAGAGGCTAATTACTTTTGGGAGATCTTTCATTTCATCATAGTTTATTTTTTGGCCATCTGCTGCTTCTCCAAATAGACCGTGTTCTGGAGAGAAAACCACTTTTAATTCTACGCTATCAGTTTCCATTAACCGTTTATAATTCGGCACTCCATTTTTATCAATACCACTATGATTTGTAACCAGAGCAATTTTTCTTGATTGAATAAAATGTAATTTTTTCTCTAGTAAAACATCTATGCCATTTAAAACAGTTAATTTTTCTAATAATGGAGTATTACGATTTTGATAGTATAAAGATTGCAACTCATGGATACCTTTGTTATTGCTATTATTGTGCTGGCAATTAATTTGTATAGTCGCAATCGTTAAACATAATATAAACCGAAATAGTAATGTCATTTTAATATTGTAATCTTTCTTGTTTCAATCTGATTTCCTTGAGAAATAGAAACAAAATACGTGCCTGTTGGTGCAATGACACCATTATTATCTAAACCACTCCAGGTCCATTTGAATTGAGTGTTTTCACTAATAAGAGATGTAGTATAAACATTTCTTCCAAGTATGTCATTAATAATGATTTGGTTTGGTTCATTACTATCTGAAATTGAGAATGAAATTGTAAAAGATATGTTCGTTGGATTTGGGTAGATATTATGTATGGTTATTTTTGATGGTTGTATAATATTATTTTCTTCGATCTCAAGTTGTGAATCGTATAGCTCAATTATCTTTAACATTATCTCATTTCTTTTTGATTCAGGGTAGATTGTTTCAAATCCTACAGATAGGTATAGAAGGCCTCCAATATCATTCCCAAGCCCAAATGTACCTGTGTATTCGATTCCCAATCCACCTGAAGTGTTGTAGTCCGTGTTTGAATATTCAGCGCATACTGAAGCACCTCCAAGTGGTTTTATTCCATCTGGCCAGTCCACATCATAGGTACCATGAGTCCCATTATCATAGTTGATATTTGTAATATTATTAAAAATTGAACTAATGGTTCCATATCCGCTATACACTCCTTGGTGCCCGCCAGCGGCATCTGAGATATAGTCCGCTTTAAGATAGTTTTGGTAAAATTCCTTATCTGCAGTGCTACCTTGGGCTTCAAGGTCATATCCGATCTCTGATCCAGAGATAAATAAAAATCTTCCACTTTCAAGGTATGTTGTAATAATACTTTGCTCAATACTAGAGAAGACACTAGTTGAGGTGCCTTCTTCACCTAAAATCCAATCAGTGAATTGATAGTTCATTATATTAATATCTTCATCAATTATTGCTTCATTTGAAGCTGAATCGAATGCTTTCCCATTGTGATTAATGGCGCTTCCATGTTGGCGAATAAAGTCAAAAGTATTACTGGTTCCACTTACTCTATCAAATCCATTTACAATAAGAAATTTTACCTCTTGAGATGAGGGAACAACACCAAGCATTTCTGTTGGCTCACTAGAACCGAGGGAGTTTTTTGCTGCTACACTTAAAAAGTAGGTTTCACCTTCCGTCAAATCATCTATAATGATAGGTCTCTCATTGTAGACGCCTAATGTATCAAGACCACCGTTAACCTCAAGGCTTCCTCTCAGTACGATATATTCACTGGCATTTTCAGCCCCTTGAAAATCTATCTTAATGGATCCATTACCAATGTTTTTTAACAATAGTCTTGACGGTTTAGTTGGCGGAGCACTTTCTCCAAATTTATTATAAAGCAGGTCCCAAAGTTCAGTTCTCCCTGCATCATAACCGAGCGCCCATATGCCAATTCCTTTGAGATCATTGAACAGTGCAAAATCATATTTTAATGAAAGTGATAGGCTATCATCATACCAGCCTTGGTTCCATCCGCTATTTTCGTAATTATACCAAGGTGTTTGTGAAGATTGGTGCCAGAGTTTTTCATAAGATTGAGCCAAACCCTCTATTTCAGAATAAAATTTTGCATCGCCTGTACCTGTTGTGTTTGAGCCTGGGATGTTTGACGAAGAGGGCCATTCAAATCCATAATAGGGGCATCCAAGTATTAGCTTATCTGCTTGATAATTTGTTTTATTAAGATAGTCTAGCACGGTCCATGTAAGAGTATATCCAGGGCCAGAAAGTGGCGAGTTTGGGCCAGTAGTTTGGCTACCGCTATAATGATATGCGTAGCCCATTATAAAGAGACCGTCGCTTATAGATGCGAGAGCGTTGTAGTCCCATCCGTTGCTCCAATCTACTGCTGGCATTGCTAATGTCACTTGAGAGCCAGGTATTGTTGAGTGGAATGCATCCGTTAGGTCAGTGATAAAGGTCACCATATTATCTCTTTGACTTGCTGGGAAAGATTCAAAATCAATATTTACACCCTCAGCATTTCCTGCTTGTACTTGGGAAAGTAGATTATTGATCAAATTCTGTCTATAGGTTGGACTGCTTAGTAGTGTAACTAGGTCATTGCTATTAAAAAGAGTAACACATAGTACGACCTCTACACCATGAGCGTGGGCCTCATTAATAAGGCTTGTGACTGGCCATCCATGTAGATTTTCAAGGTTGCCTGTTGCGGTTGCTTCAGCGCTAAAATAGGCTAGAGTAGTTATAAGGTCAAAATTATAGTTTGTCCAAGAAGTACCCATCCAATATGGATGGTATCCAAAGACCTCTTTAGATGGGGTCCTTGTTCTTGGTGAAAGCGGATATATTAACTTAGCAGTATCAGTGGGTTCTGGTTGAACGTAGTTTTTATTGTAGTATTCTAATTGTTGTTGGTGAATACTTATACGTTGTTGTGAAAAAGCGGTTGTTATGGTAAAAAAGAGAAATAGTAATTGTTTATACATCACATCCACTGAATAAGTCTTCAATTGATTCTCTTTTTCTGATGAGTTTTATGTTTTCGTTATTGATTAATATTTCTGCTGGGCGAGGCCTAGTGTTGAAATTATGAGACATTGAATATCCATATGCTCCCGTATCCATAATCGCGCAAAGATCACCTTCTTCTATTTTAGGTAAGTTATAGTTTTCAGATATACGATCTGTATTTTCGCAAATTCTTCCTGTGATATCATAGGTCGATGTGCTGTTGCTTTCTTTTCCTATTTTTTGCACTCTATGAAAAGCGCCATAAAGAGCAGGTCGCATTAGTGTCTCCATTCCAGCATCCAAGCCTATAAAATTTTTATATGATGATTTTTTACCAGTCACTCTGGTTAGGATAAAACCAGTATCAGCAACGAGGATTCTTCCTGGTTCAATACATAGCGTTGGCCAATCAGAACTATCTTGTCCATAGTAGTCATAAAATATATTTTGTATTTTTTGAAACAGAAGGTCTAGGTCTAGTGGGGTCTCATTATCTTTATAAGGGATTCCAAAGCCACTTCCGATACTAATTTTTTCTAGCTTTTGGTTTATGCATTTCTCTATGTCTTTTGCAGAATCCAATACAAGTTTTGTGATTTCGCGAAATGTATCTATATCAAGTGTAGCAGAACCTGCGTGGCATTGTAGTCCAAATCTTTTTATGCCTATTTTTTTTGCGATTTTATAGGCATTGGTAATTTTTTCTTTGGGAATTCCAAATTTAGAGTCTTTCCCTCCAGTCATAATTCCTTTGAACCGACCATGCCCTTTTCCTGGGTTAAGTCGAAAGCTTATATATTCAGGTATTCCAATAGTTTCTAGTCTATTGAGTGAGTTAATATCATCGAGATTGATCTCACAATCGCTTTTGTATGCAGTCTTTAGGTCCTCAATTGATTCATAGTTCCCGGTATACACGGATTTTGATAGATCGATACCTGATTTTTTTGCTGCATATAGTTCACCTGGACTTGAGCAGTCACAGCCAAGGTTATGAAGAGCTTCTTTCAGTGTAGCAATAATATGAATATTGCTGTTGGCCTTGACCGCGTAGTATACCTGATGATTTTTGAAACTGTTCCCAATTGCTGTGGATAGTCTGCTTATATTCGCTTTTAATCTATTTTCTGAGTATACATATAATGGTGTTCCAAATTGTTCTGCAATCTTTTTTAAGAGGTCTTGGTTAGAAATAAGATTAGATAGTGGATGTTTGTTCATTTTAGTTTGTTTTAATATCCTTATCTAGTTTAATAATATTATGTTGGATAGATAAATAGTAATTGTAATTATCTGCTCATTTATTTTGTCTTATTATCAAGCACCTCTTTAAAAATGTAGATGATTGACGCTTTAATATCTTCATCGCTACAGGATAAACAATTTCCCTTTGGTGGCATAACGCCAAGCTTTCCTTTATAACCCTCAACAACATTTTTTAATATGATATCCATCCCTTTATTTGCAGATTGATTCCAGAATTTAAAGTCAATCATTGTTGCAGCACCTGCTGTTCCATACATATGGCATGAGGCACAGACATTTTTATATACTTCTTTTCCGTTCGAAAGCATTTTTTCATTTATAGATTGATCATTAATATAATTGTACATATCAGTTTTTTTATTTTTACTACTACAATTAGAGGCAATTAGGGTCAGTGTAAATATCACTAAAAATATTAATTTTTTAAGCATAATTATTATTCAAATTTAGAATGGCTGTGTATTGTATGTATAATTCATTATTGTTATGTAATTGGAATGCGTAATATCATCTCATAAGTATTATGGACAATGTGTAGAATAATTGATTTCGCACCAAGATTTTTATTTCTGATCGTTTTTATATTTGTTTTTGTTGAAGGAAAGGGAAAAAATAATTCTCCATATTCTTTTTCAAAAGATCTGGATATGAAGATAGCTGGTGCCAGTGGTGGCCTATTACTGGGCTCTGTTTTAGTAGACTATGTCTCACTGGATTTAGAAGAGATAGCTAGTTTGAATTCCGATGATATATCAGACTATGATGTAAGAGCTATAAAAAATTGGGACCTAAACAGCATTAAAATGAGTGATCTCTTATTATATTCTAGTATCGCTGTCCCCGGGTTATTACTGACAGATAAAATAGTCCGTAATGATTATCGCAATTTTTCTTTATTATGGGCAGAAAGTGTTTTTCTAACACTTGGTATTACAAATTTGACTAAGGTTTTAGTAGGAAGACCACGACCTTATCTGTATGGTAATAAAGCCCCTGAGAAATACA
>NHJO01000026.1 GCA_002169695.1 bacterium TMED217 | reverse complement strand
CCTGCTGTAACACAGATGTTTGCCTCGGACTGAAACAAGGTATCTGCAACATCATCATGCTCAATTAAAACATTTGTATAATAATAATCATCATTCGCACAGCTACCCATTACAATGAGATAGGTGTCATGGTCTGTGTATCCAACCGAAGTAATATTTAGATTACCAGACTCAGTAGCGGTATAAGAAAAGTACGTGTCCCACTCAGCGTTAGCACTGTGCACACCATTCGATATAGCCAAAGGAGAGTCACAAACATCACCCTCATAGTAGCAAGAGCCATCATCTGTGGTAGCAGTTCCATCATAGTTGATCGCATTAGGATCTGTACAGCCACTAGCGACGCTCTCTCCAGTAATAGTAAAAGTATATTCTATACCCGCTGTCACGCCACTTAAAAGAGCAACCCCGAAGGCATCAACAATATCAAAAGTGATCTCTGAATCATATGTGCCACCACCAACAAAAACAGACCACTCTCCCTGCGATGTACATAGAGTATCAGACCCATAAAGACCATCAGATAATCCACCCGTAGCTGAAACATCTTCAGGACCTAAAAGGCTGTACGTTGCCCCGTTCCAACCATCTCCCCAGCTGTCATACATATTAACAACTATAGCAGACTCTGGATTATCACACATTGTTATATCATTAACAGAGTCAACACCTTGTTCGTTACTACCACCAGGCGCATCAACCGCAACTCTCGTATAGGAAAACCCTCCGCCTCCGCCTTCATAATAATTACCACCACCTGATGTCCAAGAATTAAACGTAACATCAAAATAAAGATTCTCTTCAACTAAGTGCATCGATAGTGTCATTCCCACAATTTGACTAAAACCTATCCAAGCACCATATTCATCATAAGTTCCCATAACATTAAATAAACTAGTATAACTGCTATCTGGTGATTGGGACTCTGTCGTTCCCATTCTCCACATTGTTCCTGTAGGTGAAGAAGCATAGGTAGGTGAAGTATCAATAGCAGCATTAATTAGCCAACCACTATTCTGCCTGGTGATCCAGATATTATCCGTTATACGATCTTGATTCTCAGGCAATGTCCAGTCTGCATAGTCTTCCTTTGTAAATGTAGCTGTATCCTCCGTTGCTGATAAAATACCTACGCTAAAAGCCACACATAAAAACAGCGATACTTTTTTTGTTATTCTAAGGTCCATACCTAACTCCTTTTTTTATTTACTTTATCTAAATCAAAAATTTTAATATTTATTCATCCTTGCCTATTTAATCATTAACATTTTTCTTGTTTGACTAAATTTCTCTGTCTTTATCACATAAAAATACATCCCTGATACTACCTGTTTTGCTTCATGATTTAATCCATTCCAGCGAATACTCTTATAACCAGGGCCTTGATGCATATTATCTACTAGGGATATCACTTCACGGCCAAGCACATCGAATATCCGGATATTAACGACCGCGGCCTCTGGAAGATCATACTTAACAGTCGTCGTTGGATTAAACGGATTTGGGTAATTCTGATGTAGTGCATATACCTCAGGGACCAATACCTCTTCTGTGCTTAGCACATCGTAAGCATCAACTTGAAAACTAAAGACCTGATCTGCAAAAACAGTATCTATACCATCTGTAGAAAAAACGGTCCAGTCAATGCTTAACTCACTAGCATTTAATGTATCTAAGATAGCTGTAATAATCGCATAAGGGAGATTATAGGTTGTATCAGGCAGACCACTTACAACGACAGAGTTCCAGTCACCTGCAAACATCTCTAAGCCATAGGTAATTCCCTCACCATCTGGATCAATGGACTCTGACCAGCTAACCTCTAGCGTTGATTGTGCAATCAGATCTGCCATTAGAATAGTAACTGAGCTACCGTTTTCAGGAGAAAGCAAACTAAAGCCTAGAGGCGTATCATTCACAGCCTCAACCAATATACTTAAAGAAAAAACTTCACTGTTAATTTGTCCATCGCTTACAACAACCGGAACTGTCAGGTTTCCGTTGAAGTTTGCAGTCGGAGTAACCGTTAGGTTAGAGATAGTATAATTCTCACCTTCGAGCACGCTCATTGTAAAATTATCACTGTCAACATCCACTACTTGAATATCAGCAAGACCGACCGTAATACTTTCATCTTCTAGCATGATAAACTCGGTCAATACCCCAGTGATCACCGGCGCATCATTGACAGGGTTCACGGTGACGATGATCGTATCAGTAGCTGAAAGTCCGCTAAGGTCTGTTGCTGTGACATACAGCGTCTCAGATCCACTTGAGTCTGACATAAAATCAATGTGAACACTATCACTATCTACAGTGACCATCAACAGTCCACCATCAAGCTCTTCAACTTCGTAGCTTAATAGATCACCATAGACGATATCAATATCGTCAAAGTAGGCACTACCATTATTGCTGATCAATGAGAAGGATTGTGTATCACTGTCTTCATCTACGTTGATATCATCAATACCCGATACAAGTATTGGAGCATCATTCACACCAAGAACCTCTACCTCTAAGGTAAATGCCACTTCACTGGTGTCCGTGCCATCATACAAATATGCGGGTATCGAAAGAATACCAATGTAATCTGTGGAAGGGGTAACCGTAGTTGACTCAACCGTATAATTCTCACCAACATCTAAGAGAATCGAAAGATCCGCAGTAATATTATCTACGTCCTCATAGACTAGGTCTTCTAATGTAACTGTAAAACTAGAATCTTCTACCGTGCTCATGGTTAACTGAGCCAAAATCACCGGCGCATCATTGACAGGGTTCACGGTAAGCATAACCTCATAGAGGTCACTTGAAAGTTCTCCATCACTCACAATGATCGGTACGGTAATATCACCATTAAAATTCTGATCAGGAGAAATAATACTATCGCTTGAAATAGTATAATGATCGCCGTCAACTATAGTAAGCAAGAAATCATCTGGATAAACATTATCTACATCTTGGACACTAATATCAGCTAGGTCTATTACTATACTACTATCTTCATCTAACTCTAGTATCCCGGTATAAGCGGTTATGATTGGCCCATCATTAATAGCGTTAATGCTAATAGACACCATGATCGTATCACTATAACCAAGCTGATCGTCAACAACAAGACCAAGAATAATCAACTCTGTTGTAAAATGGTTTTCAACTAGAGCGCTAAGAGTAAGGTCTGAATTCGTGAATGAGGCTCCAAGATTTACAGTATCTGAATTATCATAAACATAAAATAATAACTGAGAAATAGATTGCTCAGAATCAGATACATAATCAGCAAAAGAAATAATTTGACCTTCCTGATCCTCATCTATTGAGAAAACCAGCTCCTCACTAGTCCAAACAGGTGGAGTATTATTTCCACAAATAATAGCCTCGGGTGTACTTACTCCTTGCCCGATTAATACACCATCAGAGGGAGTGACCACCGCATACCAGGATTCATTACAAAGAGTCAGCCCGCCTGATATAGTAGTCTGACCTTGGAGCTCTACCTGCTCAACACCATCCCTAAACCATGTGATCGTTGTACCAGACTCGTCATCTCCATCCACATCAAAAAATACATAGCTCAATACAATGTCATCTTCTAATCCAGGTATCGAAGGATTAAGCTCAACGGCAATAACCTCTGGAGCATCATTTACCGGAAGAACAAAAACATTGAATTCAAAAACATTACTAAATGCACCAGAAGCATCTTGTACAGAAACCGGAATCGTAATAAGGCCATTGTAATCTTCAAAGGGCAATACCATATTCTGCCCTAAGACATTATAATTTTCACCACCTTCAACATTTACAACAAAATTATTATCTCCATCAACATCATAGATATCAAGCATTTCTTGGACAATAATAATCTCCTGATCTTCATCTGATTCAAGATTTATAGATGAACTCATTATAATTGGAGCATCGTTTATTGGCAGAACAAATAGATTCAAAATAAATAAATTTGTTTCATCTGTACCATCACCAAGAGAGACAGGAACAAACAATGACCCATTGTAATCATCATCAGGTATAATATTTTCACCATTCCAACTAAAATTATCCCCTTCTCCTACACTGACTCCCTGGTTGACATAGTCACCCGGGAAAATATTATCAGGATCCTCAACAATGAAGTCAAATACGCTTATTGCAAACTGTGTATCCTCATTAAACGAGGTGTCCGCTGCAAAACCAACAATATTACCAGGGTCATTTGTGGCAATAATAGATAGTACATAGTCTGCATAAGTCTCGCTTAGACCATCAGAAATAGAAATATTCAATACATCACTAAGAAGATCAGGATCATCAGCAACACCAGCGAGCATGACACGATAGATACCAAAGCCTAATGAAGAACTAGAATCAATCTCTAACCACTCTGAAGCACTACCGGATAGATTAATAGTAAAATCATTAACATCCTCCGGACCATCAACATCTACAAAATCAATCACTGCTGAATATGGCAACTCTTCTATCACTTCAGGAAAATCCTCACTCGTTGTTATAATCACCGGCGGATCATTCTCAGGCATTACATTTAGCTCAAGAATAAATACATCACTATCTAGAGATCCATCGTTCACTGAGACTGGAACACTAAGTGGACCATTATAATTATTACCTGGAATAATAAACTGACCATCCCATAAATAAAAATTACCCGACCCAATAGAAAGACCCTGAGCAGAAAAATCACCAGGGAACGTATTGTCAGGATCCTCTACAATAAAATCAAATAGATCCAACTCAAACTGGGTGTCCTCATAGAATAGTGTGTCACCATTAAAACCGACAATCATAGGCTTGTCATTTGTGGCAATAATAGTGAGACTAAAATTGGTAGATGACTGGAGTCCATTCTCATCGATAACTGACACAGAGAAAGTACTTTCAAATAGATTCTCGTCGTCAGGGCTACCCAATAGATTAATGATATAATTAGATCCACCAACATTCCAGATACCATTGACGCTCAACCAGTTCGCTGCTGGCCCAACTATTTCAGCTAAGTAATTTTCGACTTCTCCACCATCAGCATCAGTAAACGCTATATCCACACTATAGATCTGATCTTCTATGGCATCAATCAGGTCATCGCTCTGAGTTATAATTGTTGGTGGATTTGAAGCAATAATTGAAAAATCATCAATGTATGCACCAAGCCCATGTACATCACCATCAGATTCTAATAACAGTCCAATACGTGTGTATGGAGTTCTATATTCTTCAGGGATAGATAATGTGACATTCTCCCAGCCATCAGACTCTCCTGTAAAAGATTCTAAGAGGTCCCACATTCCATCGTTGTCATGGTCGATCAAGAGCCTTAGATAATCAGCGTCGTCTTCGAGCTCATGCCAAATGGATAAATTTAAAAACACAGGGTATGGCGATGATGTTAGGTTAAAGACATTGAACATAAACTGCTGACTATTATCCGGATATCCACCATCAAGGTTGGTACCCCAGACGTTATCTCCACTAAGGGCAGATTCAGGTCCTGCTGTCGCACTACCCCACTCCCATAAAATAAAACCTGAACCACTCAGTGTATTAAACCCACCATTATCAGATTCAAAATCAGTGTAGTATGGCAGGCCAAAGGACTGAAGTGGCATCGCGTCTATTATATTTGAGAAATCAGACTCTCCATAGGTGCTCTCTACAGCGGTCATTTTGTAATAATATCTGGTCTCATTTTCTACTTGTAGATCACTAAAAATGTTTTGTTCTCCAGCGCTGACAGTAGATACAAGTGAAAAACTCTCATTTGTGGTGTTTGGGTTTGAAGTTCGATATATTTTATAGTAATCAATTTGATAATTATCTCTGGAATTGTTTTCTGCTGTAGCAGTCATGTCATGTCCCATTGGGGCTGAGTAATAAGGAACAAGTGAATTTTGATATTCCTTATAATAAGTTGGCGTAACGCCCACTTTTGAGGACTGATCATCAGCTACAATATCAAACGATCTGTTTGAGTGGTAGTCTATCTCAAGCTGATACTCTCCAGCCTCATCGCCATAGCCATCAACAATTATATAATAGGTCCCCTGATCAAGAGAAATATTTTCTAATAGAGACCTATATTGATCTCCTGCTGAATTTGAGCACAGGTCATCATTACAGCCTACAGTATCCATAAGGCTGTTATAAATATATAGCTTTGTGTCATACCCAGACTCACAAAGACTAATATCAAAATTACCTCCTGGTGAGTCAAACTCATAAACCACATCAGGAGACCCAGCGCCAGCATAAGGACAAGAGACATCATAATCATCTTCGAAACCGACTGTTGTTCCAAAAGATGTAAACGGCAAACTTGTGACCATAAATGGACTTCCTATAACATCGCCGCTACCCTGCGGTACAAGATTGTAACTGTCCCAAGAAAGATCAACCCTAGAATCAAATCCGATTGCCGATAGGCCAGATGGTGGACTTAGATATGCTCTTCCCGATAAAGAAACTTGCATGCTAGAATTTTCACTGGAACTATAAACAAGGAGCTGTACTGATTTTTCACCTACAGAAAGTGGCGTAAATAAAACATCGACCGTTATATTATCAGTAACATTAATCGGCATGGTATTACCAAGATAATCAATACTAAAATCTTCAACATCCTGCCCTACGATACTTATGCTCTGTATTACAATATTTGGATTATCAGATCCATTTGTTATTGTCACCATCTGTGCTGCAGAGCCCATGCCAGCCTTAGTATCAGAAAAACTAATAAAAGGATAGGGCTCAAGAATAATATTACCCTCAAGAGGAGAAGCACATTCAGTGTCTGATGCATCAGACTCTACATCATTACGAACCTGCGTAACATAATAACAATAATCAATATCTAGAAGTACATCCGAGTCAACAAACGAATGCTCATCAGCGATAAAAGCTATGGAAAAATCATTTCCTGATTCCTGTTTATATATATTCCACGATACTCCTTCAAGTGGATCAATGATATTTATATCCTGGGTGAGTACATTATTTGACTCATCTAACTCACTGACTGCACACCAATGATCAGCAGACACACTAACGCTATAAACCCCGTAACCACCAAGGTATTCATTAATGCCAAATGGGCTAGATGTAATTACAGATGAACCAATCGGAAGACTATCAATATACGACCACACCTCATAGTTCTCATTGCCACAGGAATTATCCAATTCGTTTGCTAAAAAGTAAGTCAAATAGAATCCGCCAGCGTATCCTGTCCCAATATTACTTAAGCTGACACTGATAATATCCTCAGCTTGATCATACCATAGACTGTCAATGGCAATATCTGCGATAGGGACATCGACATCACCAATACCAAAATAACCGAAAGAAGATACAGAGCCACTGCTAATAACATTGTTCTCTGAGTCTGTTATATCCCATGAGGTTTCACCCATCCAAGAAGCTTCTTCAAAGTAAATCGTATAGATACCATCAGCAAGATCATATGGTCCATATGATATCTGCTCCCCCCAATTTCCAGCGGGAAATACAGCGATCTGCTCACCATTTTCTGTTTCTAAATAACCATTACCATCATAGCCATCACCATAAGAATCGTATAAATTAACCATCACAGATGTATTTCTGCCGGTACGCTCTATCCACAGCATTTTAGATTCTGAATAGCCGCCCACTGTTGTTCTAGATTGACTGGGCGCTCTATAAGGTCGAACGGAATTAATTAAATCTTTTTTACTTAGAGACTGGCTATAGTCCTCTCCCACAGAAAGCTGCTCTGAAGCTAATTGGCTAGCACTCCTTAAAACTTCTACAGGCATTGGGTCCCAGTCTAAGATGATCGATCCAGGGCCAGGAATGGCCGTTAAATTTGATGGTGCGCTTTGGGGTGTCGTTTCATACATATACCACGCAAACGGTAGCGGACTCCAGGTATCATCCCAAAAAATATAATAAGTTTCACCAGCATCAACACTAATCGTCAACTCAGATCCGTAATCATTCCCTCCAGTAACTAACCCACAGTAAGCGTCATCGTTTGTACTGATCTCGTAGCCACCATCACTCGGGCAACTAGAAAAAACCGTTAGGTCAGTATCTTCAAATTGATATTCATAGCATGTGGTTATTGTTAGAAATCCATCCATTGTTGCTGTATAATAAAACCACTCGTCACTACCATCTGCGCTATTCCCTTCATCACCCTCAACAGCAGGAAGCGCGACCGAACAAATATCACCTTCATAGAGACAAGAACCATCATTAAATACCGCTGTTGGATCATAGTTGAATGCGCTCGGATCCATACAACCAGCTAGCTGTTCATAGTCTCCAATGTAAAACTCAAAAGTTGCAGTAGAGCCAGTATCCATAGAGGTATATGCTAATGTAGTATCGGATACTATATCATAAACACCCCACATAACACCATTCCAGCCATCTCCATAGGAGTCGAACATTTGAAGCGTATATCCATCATCAGGAAGGCACGTATCAATGTAGAAAGGTGCTCCACCAGTAGCAACAGCATCGTTACTACTATTATAAAGAGTCCAAGAAACCTCATCTTGGTAGTTACCATTATCACAGAATATAGTAACATAGTTTGTGTTACATTCTGGAATATAAATACTTCCAGTTACAGGTTCATCTTGCGAATCATAGACAACCAACTCATTTACCATAAAATCTTGGAGAGCCAATTGAAATGAAAAATCATCAGCCATTGGAAAAAAATCTGGATCAATGGCAAATTTTAGCTTGAATAATGTTCCAGACTCTGTGATCGCCTGACTTCCAGCTGCCGCAACTAAAATACGGTTATTCTCAATATTTGTGGAAGTAAGCCAATAGGCCTCTCCTGTTACACTATTTAATGTGTCGATCCCGATAAACTCAAGATTTTCGTTGTCGACATCATTAAAACTCACCTCAAAAGAGTTCATCGAAAATAAGTCATTTCCTGATGAAAAAGAAAATTCAACAGCTACAGTATCGCCAGGTAAGCCCCAAGAGTCAGCTAATGAAAACTCTGGGATCAGGCTTTCTTCCCAAGAAATAATATCAGGACTAAATGGGTCACTAAAATCAATATTTTGCCCTGTAAATACAAAAGTCCTAGGCTCGTTTAACTGCTCCCATCCATTGTTAAGCCAAACCTCATCAGGGCCAGCCTTGAACTGCCACTCCATGATCTGACCCGGTGATCCATTTATGTCTATATTTGCATAAAAATAACCACCGGCACTCTGCATATAATGACCGCTACTCCATTGGTCCCAAGAACCGCGGACTTCGATCGTATGAAAAAGCGGATCGAAGTTGGCGATATTACTAAGATCAGCGGCGAATGTCACCGTAGCGTTTACCTGTTCATACCCATCATTTGTATTATAACAAACTAATGGACTAAAATCTGATTCATAAAAGTTAAATGCTGTAACACTATAACATTGATCAACGCCATCTTCAATATTTTGATCGATATAGTATAAAGAACTTTGCTCTTGAGACAGGAGAGTTAACTGCTCATTATTCTCACCTTTATAAACATTAAATAGATAATCAACATCTACACCATTTGCCGTTACATTTTTTGCTCGAATGCCGAACTCTCCATCTGTCAGTCCATAGCTTAAAGCTAAAGAATTCCACGTGGCCCAGCCATTAAGATATATCCAGGACTGGCTACTCGGCTCTACAGTATTATCCATGCTAATAGCAATGGATGTACTTATTTTTATTCCAATTAAAAAATCACCATTAAATGACCAATCTAGCTCAACATTGGTCCATTCATTCATAACAGTTGTAATTGGAATACTATAGACAGCTGTATCCTCAGGAATACCGTTAACTACATTATATCCATATAATTCAGTTTGACCAGATAAATCATATGAGCCATATATATCAATCGAACCAACGCTAGATTCGTTACTGCCACCAGGCATTCTAAAAAAAGTACCAGCAATCGCCTCACCCGCAGACATATAGATATAATCATTAATTGAATTATTATCATAAGCGATATCCTGATTGTTAAACTCTGTAGGTGGAGCATCCCAAGACAGAGTTACCTGACCCTCCCCTGGAATAATACTAACATCACTTACAGGAGGAATAAATGGAATATTTATGCCTGGAACAGTCATCTGCCCTTCAATATCGCCGCATGACTGATAACAATCATCTGACAAGTAAAATCCAATCTCGATATCATTTGTAAAAAGACCAACATTAATTATGTGCTGGTGGTTTTCTATATTAAAGCAACCATATCCGGTACCAGAGTTTGGATCGTCAATATAGCTTGCATCACCAAATGTGATAGAGTTTGTCGATTGATCAATAACCACATCACACACAGCTGAAGATGTACTAGCTGGCATTGTCTCTGAATATCCGCTATTTATAATTAAACCCTCTGGAAAAGTATACCTAGCTGCATCGATATATGAATCATCTGGGCTTTGGGTATCTACATTGACAATGATATCTACCGTTCCGTCGTATTTATCTACCACATCAATAATACTAACAGTTGTACCGTCCAAATCTCTGTAACTATAATCGATTGTAGAAACTTCCGAAACTGTATTTCGGATATCAACCTGGTAATTGGAATTATTTTTTGTTATAAATCCTGAGGTAGAAATTTTAGGTTTGCTATCACTCTGTCCGAATAAAAAGAATGATAAAATAAAGAAAGAATAAACTACTAAAAAACCATTTTTCATAAGCATCGCCCTTAGCTTTTAAAAAGATTACTGAAGTTATAAAGGATATATAAGTGGCGTGCTTAAGATATAATCCTGTAAGAAGATAGTAAATTATTATATTAGCATGAAAGTAATTTGTCTTAAAAAAAATTGGTTTTCTTTTTTAGAATACATACGGGATAAAAAGCTTGCTCTTTTTTTTATATTTATCAAAATCTGGATACCTTGATAGAGAGCGGTCTTTCTTTATCATATTTGGCGCCCAAACGATGGCTATCATCAAAGCTAAAACTACAAAGGGGAGCCAGTGCATCGACAAAATGGCAAACGATAAATAAATGATTAGCTCACCAAAATAATTAATATTCCTGCAACTGCTCATAATACCACTATCAATAAGCTTTCCTGGTCTTTGATTAAGCATCGTATGTTTATACATATCAGATGAAAAATGTAAAAATACACCTATCCCAAACATGCTAATACTCAAACCAATGATCCACATTGGAGCATCCTGTGGAATACCATCATTGAAATATCCTGAGTTTATGATCCAGCCAGATGCCCAATAAAGCGTCAGACCAAACCAAATGTATAGACCATACCATATGGATGTCTCTCTCTCCCATGTCGCATCAGGGAATAAAATACTTTTCGCAATCCATAAAATTCCATAAGTACCATGTATGGCTAAATAAACCCAGGATGTNACACTATCCCATGTACCATAGATGTACATTAATAACAGCATAAATATTCCTGTAATACCTTTGTGTATATCAATAAAATGTTTTTCTTTTAGTCTCATTAATTGCACCTCATATGCTCATAATTAAGTTTTAANATTTATCCCAATACTCGCGTNAANAATCTCCATAATCTCCAGTTAGCAAGCCTTGATAATTGAGTCCAATCTTTTGCAGGNANTATTGGCGGCAGCTTTGTAGCCTCTGGCTCATCCCAGCTATTATCATACCCTGTCACATCCCACAATAGATCAGCNCCATCAAAACCAGAATCAACGACAATNCCAGCNGGNNNCTTNCCNTTGTNTTTGTAGTAGTTATCATGAATCCANCATGCCTGNGGNATGGGNTCNACATCNTAATTATTCCCAGNTCCAAAAAGNAGATCAAGNCCAATCAAACCAACNCCAAAAGAGTTATTATTGACAATNTTATTNNNCANAACCTCAACCTCATCACCNGCCATTATNAGTATNCCCGTTCCACTTGGNACACGGCTAACTATTGCAGTAGGATCAGCNAANTTCTNATGATTATTATCATGGATATAATTTCCAATTACTCTACAATTGATAGAAACCTTAGANGGATTATTNGGNAATAAAAATACTAAAATACCTCCTGTATTATTATAGACCTCATTATNCTCAACTANCGCATTCACAGAGTTTTCAATTTCAATACCAGTCACATTCCCATGTGCGATATTNCCTTTAACAATGATATCTTTTGACTGCCCTACATATATTCCAGCGTCGCTNGTACCGNTCACNATGCAATCCTCNANAATAACNCCAACACANTCNACNGGGTANATACCATATAGNCCGGTATTATGACACTCCAAATTTCTATAAATAATATTTTGNCCNTGGTTCAACATCAACCCATTTGCGGTATAGTTTTGTANAATCATATCTCTTATTTNAATNTCACTCCCTGANCCAAGTACAGCATCAGAAAGANTATTATANCCATCTAAAACAGTTAGCNTTTCAACATCATCTANAGANCCCATTATTGTNATAGATGATTTATCAATCGCAAGCATCTCATGATAAACTCCAGGTGATATCATTACTGTATCTCCTGGNTCNGCCATGTCAATTCCATCTTGTATTAATTGGTCAGCTTCGATATATATTTTTTTACCAATTTTTTGGATAGAAATAACACGCTCTATTGGTTCTTTCTTCNGATACCTAACTAACTCTGGAGATTGATTTTCCAAATTTTCAACAATAGAAAGGCCAGATGGAACACGTTTTGGAATATCNGGCTTTTTTGATTCATCCGTAAGAGAATGTAAAAAGGAGATCAGGTCTTCTTTCTCTTTATTAGACAATGAAAACGGTCTGATCTTATCGTCCAATATTTTCTGNTCAATCCCATGCTTTACACCTCCTCCNTCTGCATAAAATTCAATAACCTCATCTAAAGTTTTAAAAANACCATTGTGCATATAAGGAGCTGTTAGAGCGATATTTCTTAGTGTTGGAACCTTGAACGCTCTCTCATATCCTTTCCCTTCAATATCAAACCTCCCAAGATCTGGATTATTCGGATCAATATCAGGTACGCCAATCGCCTTAAAATCAGGATTATTAAATGTTGGTATGTTGTGACACTCAAAACACCTCGTTTTGAGTGACCTNAATATATTTAGGCCGTGTCTTTCTTCAACTGAAAGAGCACTACCATCTCCGGCAGCATATTGATCAAATCGAGAATTATTTGACAAAATGCTNCTCTCAAATGATGCNATNGCATATAANATATTTTTAAAATTTANAGGNTCATTANCNTCAAATNCNTTNTNAAAAAGNTTNTTATATTCAGNNAAATTTTTTAATTCTTTCANNAGTTCNATNCGNCCTTGGTNCATTTCTTTAGAGTCTGTTATTGGGAACATCGCCTGGTGNTCNANATCTTTAGNNCGNCCATCCCANTACTGAGCATGATTAAANCCNACATTCCAAAGNGTTGGCGANCCTCTNCTTAATACATCACCNCCANNTCTNTTTNGCCCTATTCCNTNACCATNATTACCCATNGANAGTCCTCTATTATCAGAAAAACCTAGGTCTGGGTGATGACAATGTGCGCATGAGACAGTATTGTCTCCAGATAGAATTGGGTCAAAGAATAATAATCTCCCTAGTTCGGTTTTTTCAGGAGTATCAGGATTATCTTCACGGTACACCATTTTAGGAAAAGGTCTTTCTAGATTGNTTGATGAAATNATAGNNNCAAAATAGCGNTCTGATTTATCNATAATNTTTTTACTTTTATAATCAGAACCCTTTTCAAGGTCTAAACTTTTAGAAGGAAAAAANAAGAACCCCAGAACTAGTAATAAAACACAGCCATAAACTAAATGAATGACTTTTATGGTNTTATCCATATNGACTGANNTAATTAAANAGANTCACTATCATTAAAAAATTGTTCATATACTNCTTTTGAAGGAGCAGGCGTTAATAGACTNANAACAATCAAGANAATCACAGATAATCCAGCNGCTGGNTATGTAAGCTCCTGTAAAAAAGGATGCANATTACTAAACCCTCNCCAGNTTGGAAGAAAATATGTCCAGACTATGGTAACCGTAGCACCAGTAATAATAGATGCAACNGCNCCTTCTTTTGTTGCGCGTTTCCATAAAAAAGCAGCCAATAGAGCAGGTGTCAAAGATGCACCATATATATTATAAGCTGTAAAAGCAGCATTGAGTACAGTCTTAAACTGACTCACAAGAAGATAGGCAATAACCCCTAAGACAAGCACAAGTGTTCTACTAATAAATATTATCTGCTTCTCACTCGCATTAATATTAATATATCTTTGATAAACATCTCGAGTCAGGTTCGTTGCCGGAATAAGCAAAAAAGAATCAGCGGTAGATACGATGATTGCCATCATCGTAGAAACTAGAATTAAACCAATAATAATAGGTAGACCACCATATTTTGCAATAGCAGGTATTACAGATTCACTACCAGACTGTCTGGCTGAAAGCATATCAGTCTCTGCAGGTAGTTTTCCTACTTCGCTCGCAGATTCGATCACTAACAACTGACTTTCTGCAACAAGATCAGGCATCAGCCCTTTATTTGCTGCAACGCTACCAGTCAGACCAAGAAATGAAATACTAGACTCTAAAATGATTACTCCAATTATCCAGAAAAAAACAGCTTTCTTTGCTGAGCCGCCATCTTTAGCACTGAAAATTCGTTGATACATATTTGCATCACCCATTAACAATAGCATCGTAGGCACAAAAAAACTGATTGCAATAATAGGACCAGAAATATCTCCGACTCTTTCAGATGCCCAATTTCCAAACAGACTCCATTTACCAGCTTGATCAGCGACTGTAATAATTTCACCAACACCACCGACATTGTAAATCATAAAACCAAGAGCCGCCAAAACACCAATGGTCATTAATACCCCATTCACCACATCCGTATAAACAACAGAAAACATACCAGCAAGTACAGTGTATGATATAGCAAATACCGCTGTAATAATAATACCAGCTTCAAGAGAGATATATCCATCAGATACCATAGATAAAACCTTCCCTCCTCCTCTAAACTGATAAGACACGATCGTCAGATAGGCAACTACTGTTGTTATTGTAGCAAGGACTGCGGCGGTTCTACCATAGCGTATTTCAAAAATATCTGGAACAGTTACTTTCCCAAAGTTTCGAATTCGTTTCGCAATAAAATAAATTAGTGCTATACCAAGCCATGCTCCCCCACTTGACCATAACGCAGCAGGGCCATTTCTATAACCCAGACCAGCACCGCTGAATAATGAGCCACTGCCCATCCATGTAGCAAGCAAAGTGCCAACTAATATATACCAAGGCAGTATCCTTCCAGCAACCATAAAGTCTTCACTGTTTTTAACCATTTTTGTTTTATAGACGCCGACACCAACAAGAGCGAAAAGATAGATTGCAATTGAGACTGTATATAACATAGCACTTAAACTTATCTGCATCTGAAAACTAAATACAGAACTATTTATTTAAACATTTTTTATAAATTGTAGATAATAAATAAAAATAATTCTCCTAATTTCCATATTAAATCACCGTGAATAAACAATTAACCTTACTAATTTTTGCCCTTATATTTTTTATTAGCTGTACAAAAAAAAAGACCGAAGAAAATAAAAATATGAACCGCTTAGCAGACTCTAAAAGCCCCTATCTCCTCCAACATAAGAATAACCCTGTAGATTGGTTCCCATGGAGTGTAGAAGCTTTTGAAAAAGCAAAAGAAGAAAACAAACCAATATTTTTATCTATTGGATATTCAACATGTCACTGGTGCCATGTGATGGAGCATGAATCATTTGAAGATCAACAGGTAGCTGAATTAATGAATGAGAACTTCATATCGATAAAAGTAGATAGAGAAGAAATGCCTGAGATTGACCATCTGTATATGTCTGTCTGTCAGGCAATGACCGGACGAGGCGGGTGGCCGCTAACGATTGTAATGTCCCCAGAAAAAGAACCTTTTTTTGCAGGAACATATTTCCCTAAAACAGGTCGTGGAAATAGACCTGGAATGTTAGAGTTAATTCCATCATTAATGAATGCATGGAATAATAAACAAGAAGATATCCAAAAAACCATTGAGCAGGTTAATAACTATCTAGATAACGCAAACAATATTCAGCCAGGAAGTGCACTTAATAAAAAGACCATAGATGATGCATATAATAATTTTATTGAAAGATATGATAAAAATTTTGGAGGTTTTGGTAAGGCGCCAAAATTTCCTTCTCCTCACAATTTATTATTCTTGCTACGTTATCATAAAGCATATCAGGATACCATGGCAAAAACAATGGTGGAAAATACGCTGTCAAAAATGCGCCTAGGTGGAATATTTGATCATATTGGTTTTGGGTTCCATAGATATTCAACAGATCAAGAATGGTTTCTGCCTCATTTTGAAAAAATGTTATATGATCAGGCAATGATCTCTTTAGCCTACTTAGAGGCATTCGAAATATCTAAAAAACAAGAATATGCTAGCATAGCTCATGAAATATTTTCCTATGTGGCTCGAGATATGACAGATGAAAACGGAGGGTTTTACTCTGCCGAGGATGCTGATAGTGAGGGAGAAGAAGGAAAGTTTTATGTATGGTCAACTTCAGAGATAGATAAAATACTAGGGCCAGTCCAAGGAAAACAATTTACTGATGTATATGGTTTTAATGACAATGGGAACTTCCACGATGAAGCGACTGGCCAGCTTGTACCTAATAATATTCCTTATTTAAAAAATAGAATAATAGACTATAGTGTGAAAAATAATATAGATATCAAATCACTAAAAGTAACTCTAGAGAAAAATAGAAACACCTTATTTGAATATAGAAGAAATAGAATTCACCCATTAAAAGATGATAAAATACTAACAGACTGGAATGGTCTAATGATTGCAGCTTTAGCAAAAGGAGGAACAGTTCTTAAAGAAGATAAATATACAAATGCAGCTGAAAGATCAGCAAATTTTATATTAGATAACCTGAGAGATGAAAATGGAAGACTATATAAACGCTATCGCAATGGTTCAACAGGTCTCCAGCCACATATTGATGATTACGCATTTTTCATATGGGGGCTATTAAATCTTTATGAATCAAACTTTAATACATATTACCTAAAATCTGCGTTAGAACTATCTGAGATAATGGTCGCTGATTTTTTAGATAAAAAACGAGGTGGCTTCTTTATCGGACCTAATAATGGTGAAAAACTAATTGTCAGAGCTAAAGATAGTTACGACGGAGCAATCCCATCAGGAAATGCTGTTGCGGCTATGAACTTTATCAGAATTAGTAAATTCACTGGAGATTCTAAATGGGAAGATATTGCACAAAACACATTTCTGGCTTTTTCTGAGAGTATAAAAAGAATCCCATCTGCTCATTCCTTTATGCTGACTTCTTTTATGTATGGGTTAGACAATCCAAAAGAAATAGTAATAGTAGCCAAAGAAAAAAATGCTAAAACCATGTCATCTATTAGAAAAATTCAAGAAGTCTACAATCCAAATAGCATAATCATTTTTAAGGAACTAAAAAATAGAACTGAGTTGGATAATATTGCACCATGGACGACTATGCACGATACAGTTAATGATCAAATAACTTATTACATTTGTGAAAACTTTTCATGTAGAAGACCTACCACTGACATCGATATTGCTATAAAATACTTACAATAGAATATTCCATTATATTTTTCCATATTAGTTTAATTGGTTTTACATTGAGGCTCTGATTATGAAAAATCTTGCTCTACATTGGAAAATAATTATCGGATTGATTGCGGGGCTCATCTATGGAATGATAAGCGCATCTGCTGGTTGGGGTTCTTTTACAACAGATTGGATAGCCCCATTTGGTACGATTTTTATAAATCTATTAAAACTCATTGCAGTGCCACTGGTCTTCGCGTCATTAGTTACAGGTGTTGCATCCCTATCTGATACTAAAAAACTATCAAGGATTGGAGGCAAAACAATTACAATCTACATTTCAACGACAATTGTATCTGTTGCGATTGGTCTTTTTTTAGTGAATTTTTTTCAACCAGGTGATCAGATACCAGACGTAATGAAAATAGAGCTTCAAGAAACCTATGAAAAAAATGTAGAAACCAAAACAAGTAGCGCCCAAAAAGTTAAAGAAAGAGGCCCTTTAAAGCCTATCGTTGATATGGTACCTAACAATATCATATCATCGGCATCAAGTAATCGAAATATGCTGCAGATTGTGTTTGTAGCGATTATGGTTGGCATTGGGCTTATTCAACTACCAAAAGGAAAGTCAAACACCTTCCTAGAGTTTTTTGAAGGATTAAATGATGTTGTTCTGAAAATTATTGATATGATAATGCTAATGGCTCCCATAGGTGTTTTTGCTTTAATTGCACAAACCATCAACAAAGTTGTTGGTGACAATATTAGTCAGGTTATAGAGCTCATGAGCGCTCTAGGATTTTATATGTTTACTCTTATACTTGGCTTGATTCTGCACGTATGTATAAGCTACATTTTTCTTCTTAAATTTTATACAAAAATGCCCCTGCAACATTTTTTCAAAGGTATTGCACCAGCGCAGTTATTAGCTTTTTCAACTAGTTCAAGTGGAGCAACATTGCCTATAACAATGGAACGTTGTGAAGATGAACTTGGAGTTTCTGAAGAAATTTCATCTTTTGTTCTCCCGCTTGGAGCAACAATTAATATGGATGGCACAGCACAATACCAAGCAGTTGCTGCCGTTTTTATCTCTCAAGCTCTTGGAATGGATTTAACTATTAGCGATCAACTAACAATCATTTTAACAACAGTACTAGCATCAATTGGCACTGCAGCAGTGCCAGCAGCTGGCATAATCATGCTAATTATCATACTAGAATCAGTAGGCGTCCCAAGCGCTGGTGTCGCTTTAATACTTGGCGTAGACAGAATACTAGACATGGTCAGAACAACGGTTAATGTAACGGGAGATGCAGCTGTAGCTGTATCTATTGCAAGCACCGAAAAGCAACTAAAAACATATAGTAAATAATGTTTTTTATAATTGTTAAGGGGAATAATTTCTAACATAATTAAATAAAAAAATAATTGGGCAGGTTCTGTTATTCCAGGATCTACAAATAATATCTATAGGAGGCTGTACTTCGTTGTCAAAAAACAGGCCTTTCCATTAAGCGATTAATTGGATCAAGGAAGTTTGCTGATGGCGAGAGGCCACCACCGTTCTTTAAACTAAGACGGGTCCTGAAAACTACCTGCCCATTTATTAATTAAATATATGAGTGAAAATAATAACGAAAAAAGAAATAGAATACCCAGAGGCTATACGGCTGAAGATACGCAAAGACGTCTAGACTGGTTAAAGAACGAAAAAGATTTTGACTTTAAAGATCTGCCTGGTAATAATCCAGAGGATCTAAAAGGTATAATTGAAAACCATATTGGATATATGAAAATTCCTATGTCAATAGTTGGACCAGCATTAATTAAGGGCAACTATGCAAATGGAAATTTTTCTATTCCTCTATGTACAATTGAAGGTACTCTAGCTGCATCAATGAATAGAGGCCTTTATGCTTCATCTTTATGCGGTGGAATTAATGTAAAACACTTTAGACAAGAACTTTCTAGAGCACCAATCTTTATTTTTGATGATATCAACCAAAGCCAAGAATTCCAGGTTTGGATTAATGAACATATGGATGATATTATAAAAGCAGCACAATCTACAACAAAACATGGTAAGATTATCCGTATTGATCAATATACCATGCAGAACTATGTTCTATTAGATTTCATATTAGATACTGGGAATGCTGCTGGCCAGAACATGGTTACACTTGCTGCTAATGTAGCTTGCGACTATATCAAACAACACACAAATCATAGTTTCTTCCTTGAGTCAAACTTAAATAGTGATAAAAAAGCCTCATCTCGAAATATGATACTTGGAAGAGGTCATGGCGTTATTGCCGAAACTATGATAACCAAAAGTGTAATGACTCGTGTTCTGAATGTTGACCCAGAATTTTTATACGATTCATTTAATTATTTTCCAATTGTATCAGCTATGGCTGGTACAAAAGGCAATGGTCTACATATCTCAAATGCTTTAACATCTATATATTTAGCAACAGGGCAAGATACAGCGTGTGTAGCAGAAAATTCCTTAGGTCATTTTAATATCGATAAAAAAGATGATGGGCTTGTTTTCAGACTCACCCTCCCATCACTAACCGTAGGTACTGTTGGAGGTGGTACACGATTAAATCAACAACAACAGAATTTAAAACTATTAGGTTGCGACACTGGTGAAAACTCATCAAGAAAGTTGGCAGAAATTATTGCGGCTGCTACAATAGGATTAGAGATATCACTGTTATCAGCAATAGCTTCTCATACGTGGACTAGTGCCCATATGAAATACGGTAGAAAATAATTACCACTTTATGAATGTACTTGATAATCCCAAGTATTCTCATTTATTAAAACGTCAACCTTTCTATCACCGTATTGGAAAAACGTTATTGTATAATTGGGCTAGGTTTATTTTCTCGTGGTATACGCCTTTAAAAGTTTCAGGAAAAAACAATATACCAGATGATTCCTTTATTTTTTGTAGCAATCATAATGCTCACCTCGATGTTATAGCTTTGTCATTATCTGCAGAAAAAAACTTTAATAATATTGGAATGCTTGCTGCAAAAGATTATTGGTTTGACAGTCATCTTAGAAGGAATATTATGAAGCCAATAATGAATTTAATACCACTAGGACGTCAATCAAGTTCCGGAAGAGATATCACGTTTAATCAAACATTAGAACTCTCAAATGGCTTTATGCAAATTGATAAACGCTGTATAATTATATTTCCTGAAGGAACAAGAGGCAGTCCAAATATCATGAAAAGATTTAGAAAAGGTCCTGCTAGACTTGCTATCGGTGTTAATAAACCAATCCTCCCTGCTGTAATTATTGGATCAGGAAAGTCTTGGCCAAAAGGAAAAATATTTTTTAGACCTGGCAAAATTCATGTTTACATTCTAGAGCCTTTGTATCCACAATCATTTATCAATAATAGTGATGTAGATGAAAAAAAATCATTTAAAGCAGCAGAGAGAATGACAAAAGAATTAGAGTATAAAATAAAAAATAAGATTAAAGAATTAAATGAACAATAATAATAAAAATAAATTTTTCGGTGTAAATGATTTACTATGGGGTCATAAGTGGGGGTTTAAAGACTCATCTTTTAAAATAAATGATGATGGAACTGTAACATTCACTGGAAATAGATACAAAGGAATTTCAGGAGAAAAATTACCTTATCTGATTCCATTTGTCGCAAAAGTATTAGATACAGATATCAAAATAGAGCCTTATTTTAAAGAAGTAGAACAAAAGCATATTACAGAGCGTAACATCAACCAATCATTTTTAGATGATATTAAATCTAACTTTGATAGTAACCAATATTCATTCAGCGATAATGAACGTATTCTTCATAGTCATGGTCAAAACTCACCAGATGAAGTATTTAAAGTTTTATACGATAAACTAGAAAAATTCGCAGATCTTGTTTTTTATATAGAGTCTGAAAAAGATGTTGAATTACTAATTGATTTAGCAAAAAAACATAATGTCTGCTTGGTTCCTTTTGGAGGGGGAACCAATGTTACAAACGCGTTGCAACTCCCTAATAAAGAACAGAGGATGATAGTATCAATTGACACCAGAAGAATGGATAAAATCGAATCAATTGATAAAGAAAATTTATTAGTCACAGTTCAGTCAGGTATTACTGGAAAAGAACTTGAAGAACAACTTCATGAACATGGCTATACTTCTGGTCATGAGCCAGATAGCATAGAGCTTTCAACTGTCGGAGGGTGGATATCAACCAATGCCGCAGGAATGAAAAAAAATCGTTATGGAAATATAGAAGATATAGTACAAAATGTAACCATGATCACTCCAAATGGAACTATTAATCAAATTGAACCACTTGTAAGATCATCTATTGGAATAAAAACCCAAAACCTTTTATTCGGCTCAGAAGGGAATCTGGGTATTATTACAAAGGCCACTCTAAGGATACATAAACTTCCAGAATGTTCTGATTATGAATCTGTTGTCTTGAAAGATTGGGATACTGGTTTAAAATTTATGTATGAGTTAGCTCATTCAAGTTCAATCCCCGCAAGTGCTCGGATGCTTGATAGTTTACATTATCAATTTGGAAGTGCACTGAAGCCAGAAAAAAATAATTTTTCTAAATTCATGAGTAAAATTCAAAAATTAATTTTTAATCTAAAAGATTTTGATCCAAATAAATTTGTAGCAGCAGTATTCAAATTAGAAGGTTCATATTCAGAAGTAAAATACCAAAGAAATAATATCAAAAGATTGGCTAAAAAATATAATGGCCTAATTGGTGGAAGTAAGGAAGGTAAAGTCGGATATAATATCACAATGGTAATTGCATATATAAGAGAATTTTTTGTTCCCCAAGGTATACTTGGAGAAACCTTAGAAACTGCCGTACCATGGTCAAATATCAATCAGGTTAAAGATGAAGCAAATAAACTTCTAATAAAATTACATAAAAAGTATAATCTTCCTGGGAAACCATTTTTCTGCTCAAGAGTCTCAAAAATATATCACACGGGAATTTGTATGTATAATACAATGGGAATTAACGTAAGAGGAATTAAAAATCCTGAGAAAGTCTTTAGTGATATAGAGCATTCTTTAAGACAATGTTTCATAAAAAATGGCGGCTCTATTTCCCATCATCATGGAGTTGGTAAACTAAGAAAAGATTTTATGCCCGAAACTATCTCTGATGGTAGTATACAAATGATAAAAAATATAAAAAAATCTCAAGACCCAAATAATATTTTTGGTATAAACAACAATATAGTCTCTAAATAATTAGGCTCCTAATTTGAATTTATCAGGAAAAGTATGTGTCATTACCGGCGCGTCATCAGGCATAGGAAAGTCTTTATCATTAGGTCTAGCATCTAAAGGTGCTTCAGTAGTCTTGGCAGCCAGAAGATTCTCTAAACTTGAATCAATTATTAATGAAATAACACGATCTGGAGGTGAAGCATTAGGAATAAAGACAGATATTACAAAAAACATCGAATGTAAAAACTTGATTGATGAGACAATAAATCAATATGGTAAAATAGATTTATTATTACTTGGTGCCGGTGTAAGTATGTGGACACCATTTAAAGATATTCCAGATGTTTCTTTTTTTAAAGATTTGATGGACACNAACTATACTGGTTCAGTGCAATGCGTACATGCTGCACTTCCTCATTTGATTTCNTCTAGAGGCATGATTGTAACCTGCTCAACAGCCCAGGCTATAGTTGGCTTTACTAATCACTCTGGCTATGCGGCATCAAAACATGCACTGCATGGCTTTTTAGATACTCTTAATATGGAACTTAATGGTAAAGTACTATTTTTAGAGGCTTTTCTTGGATGGATAAGAGGCACTAATATGCGATCTAACGCATTTGGATCTGATGGAAAAAAAATGGGAGAAACAAAACGAAAACACAGTAAAAATTCTGTTGATGTTGATGAATGTACAAATAGAATCATACAGGCAATAATAAACGATAAAGAAACAGTTTATATACCTTGGAAGCTTAAACTTATTCCATTTCTTGATCTTTTTATGGGCAAGTACCTCAGAAAAAAAATAACTAAAGCCGTTAACTCAGAATAAGGTGTTATAATTCAATAATTATTATAATTTCGGTATAAACATACAAATTTTTATTTTTTACCGAGCATGTTTAAATATTTCGAGATAATTCTCAACATTATTTCATCTGTTCCTCCGCCTATTGAATACAACCTACCATCTCTATATAATTTTGAAGCTTGATTTTCCCAAGTAAACCCCATCCCGCCATAATATTGAACACATGTATCTGCAACTTCTCTTACTAGCCTACAACTTTTAAGTTTGGCCATTGAAGCTAAAAGAGTAACATCTTCACCTCTAACATAATTTTGACAAGCACGATAGACTAAAGAACGAACAGCTTCTACTTCTGTTTTTAATTCAGATAAACGAAACTGAATTGCTTGATTATCAATAACCCTTTTGCCAAATGCTTTACGAGCTTGACAATACTCTATGGTTTTATCAATACAGTTATCCATCGCAACTAAAATACTAGCCGAAATAAAAAGTCTTTCCTCTTGAAACTGTTCCATCTGCATCGTAAAACCCTCTCCTTCATTACCAATTCTGAATCTTTGCGGTACACAAACATTATCAAAGAACACTGGAGCAGTATCCGAGGTCCTAAGGCCGAGTTTATCAATTTTATCTCCAACGCTAACCCCTTTAGTATCTGATGGAATAATAATTAAGGATTTATTTACATGTGGCTTATCATCGCTTGTATTTACAAGTGCACAAAAATAATCAGCCTGCGTTGCGTTTGTAATCCACATTTTTTGACCATTTATTATATAATCTTCACCTTTTTTTACTGCACTAGTTTTTAAGGATGAGACATCTGACCCGCCTCCAGGTTCACTGATTGCTACTGAAGTGACAATATCTCCTTTTATTGCCGGCACTAAAAATTCTTTTTTTAGATCTTCTGTTCCATATCTATGAAGTGCTGGAGTAGCCATATCTGTTTGAACGCCTATAGCCGTCACAACACCATTATCCTCTGCATGGCCTAAAGCTTCTGCGAACACTAATCCATAAGTATAGTCAAGACCCATTCCACCATATTTCTCATTTTTTGTAATTCCTAAAAGATCAAGGTCACCCATTTTTTTGAAAAGCTCATGTGCAGGGAAAAAACCATTTTTCTCCCACTCTTCGGCAAAAGGACGAATTTCATTTTCACCAAATTCTTTAACCGCATTGTATAAAGCTTTTTGTTCTTCATTGAAATACATTTTTATTCCTCACTATTATTTTTCTTTTTTTTATCAGGGATCCATTTAGGTTTTCTTTTTTCAAAAAAAGAATTAAAACCCTCCCTTCCATCATCACTGACGATACAATCACTAAATAAATCCGCAGCTTTTTCTTTGTCAAAATAATTATTTATGTTAAAAACTTTTTTAGTAATTGCAATTGCATTCGGAGAACAATTAAAAACCTGATTCTTTATACCATCTAAAATTTCTTTCAAATTATCAGTATCATTAGCCAGATAATCTGCTAATCCTATTTCTTTAGCTTTCATTCCATTAATATTCGCACCAAGTAACATCATTTTTCTGGCATTTTTATATCCTAAACGATTAATCACATATGGAGATATTTGCGAAGGCGTAAGTCCTATTCTTGTTTCAGTTAAAGCAAATCTTGTATCTGGCATAGTAACAATAAAATCTGATGAACTAGCAAGGCCAAATCCGCCTGCCAGAGCGAAACCCTCTGTGACCGAAACAATAATCTGTGGCGCCTGATTGATAACACGAAATAAATTACCAAATACCATGCTCATCTCTAGTGCTATTTTCTTTGCAGAAGATCCTGACTCTGATATTCTTTTCATTGCTTTTAAATCAGCACCAGCACAAAATACGTTCTCTTTCCCACGTATGGTTATACCTCGGACTTCTCTATCATTATGAACAGAATTAAAAACATTAAGAAGATCCTTTATCAAGCTCTCAGTTAAAGCATTTCTAATTTCGATTCTATTTAGCCAAATATCTAACCAACCATCATGGTATTCAAGAATTAGATTTTCTGTATTTGAGAATTTTTTCATTTGCTTTTCAATAAATCAGATACTTACTATGATATTCGTCACTAGAGTCTAGCGATGCCAAAAGTATTAGGTGACAATTTACGATGATTACTCTCCCAGCAAGTTTCTAATAAAAACCCTAAAATTTTCCTAGTTTCTCTGGGGTCAATAATGCCATTATCAAGTCCTCTTCCAGAAGTACAAAAAGCATCTGACTGAGAATTATAATAATCAGTAATCTCTTCAACCTGTTTGTTCATTTTATTTTCATCTGATTTGAGACCTTTCCTTTTTGCAGAGGCAATCATAACCTGCTCCATTGTTTTGGCGGCTTGTTCACCCCCCATCACACCTGTTACAGCATTTGGCCAAGAAAAAAGGAAATCTGGCTCATAGGCATAACCGCACATCGCATAATTTCCAGCACCAAAGCTTGCACCAATATAGAAAGTGATCTTAGGAACATCTACGTTTGAGACTGCTTGAATCATTTTAGCACCATGTTTTATCATTCCTAACTGTTCAGATTGTTTCCCTACCATAAATCCAGTTGTATTACTAAAAAATATCAGTGGAATTTTGGATTGACCACAAAGCTGAATAAATTGAGCAGCCTTTGTCGCACCATTTGGATCAATTGGACCATTGTTACCAATAATTCCACAAGAGTGACCATAAATTTTTGTTTGAACACATACCGTAGAGATTCCATACATTGGTTTAAAATCAATAAAATCTGAAGCATCTACAATCCGAGAAATAACTTCTCTGACCTCATAAGGGGTCCTATAATCTACAGGGACAACTCCAGCAATCTCATTTGTATCATTTATCGGGTTACTATATGATACCTCTTCCCTTTTTTTACACTTTGAATTCCAATCAAGTTTTTCAATAATATCCCTAGTTATGTTAATAGCTTCACTATCATCATCTGCTAGATACTCCACCAATCCTGTAACGCGAGCATGCATCTCACTACCACCGAGCTCTTCATTATCAGCTATTTGTCCCGTAGCTGCTTTCAATAATGCCGGTCCTGCAAGCGCTGCCATTCCATTCTTTTTTACTCCTACTACATAATCACTCATTCCAGGTTGATAAGCACCACCAGCAGTTGAAAGACCATGTAGAACTGCGATTGTTGGAATACCTGCAGCACTTAATTTTGCTAGTCCATTAAACATCCCACCTGTTCTTGCCCAAAATTCAACCGTATAATTCATTAAGTTTATTCCTGCACTTTCAACAAGATGTATAAAAGGAAGTTTTTGTTTCATAGATATATCTAAACATCCTAGTGCCTTATCTATAGATTTTGCGGTCAAAGCGCCAGCATTTATCCCGCTGTCATCAACGAATATTAAACAACGTACGCCAGAAACAAACCCAATCCCAGCTATAATACTTCCCCCGGGAATACTTGTACCACGATTGTCATCATCAACTAGATAGCTGATCATATTATATAATTCGATAAAAGGCATATCGGAATCAATTAAAGAAGAAAGTCTTTCTCTCGGGGTTAACTGACCTCTTTCAATAAATCTAGGTCTCCTACGTTCTGATATTTTTTCTGCGCGGCCTTTTATCTCATCCAATTTCTCTACAAGTGAAATCATTTCACTTTTATTTTTTTCGAAATTATCATTTTCAATATTTATTTTTGTTTTATAGGATGCCATTATATCTGCCTTATCATATTTAATTAAACTTTATTTCTTGTGTACTTCATTATAAATAAACTCTGGCACTGCAATTTTAAAATCTATAATCTGCTGTGCATATGCCTTCCCCTGTGGATCAATATTTAAACTAGCCATACCACCACCACCTAAACTATTTTCAAGTAAAAAATTAAGACCATTTATACCTGGTACTTCCCAACAATGAATAGAACCATTTAACACATGTGAAAAATGATTCTGTAAGCGTTCTATTGTTAGACTATGTTTTATATATCGCAAAAAATCAGGTTTTCTTGCTATAACACCAATATTCGCATGATCACCTTTATCCCCACTTCTAACATATGCTAGATTTATTAGTTTTGTCTCTTTATCTAATCTTTCATTTAAATTTTTTCCAAGCACAGCATGATCTGCGCCTTTGTATATTTGAGTTTGAAGATTATTAATAATAGATACTGGGACTTTATTTTTATCAATGTTTACACTAACATCAAAATAGTCTTTTGATAATAAAAAAGAAAATAATTTTACTGAAGAAGATATAGAAGGGCGACCTCCCAAATAATTCATCACACCGGGGGCCATTCCTGTCGCTGCCTGGGCTATTTCTCTTGATAAAACAATTAATGCAGATTTATTTTGATGAGTTGCTACTAGTCTAAGCACTACTTCTCTAGTATTTATATAATCCTCTGAATCGCTACCATAAATGGCTTCAGACCCTAAAACACCAATATTTGTTTCAGTATAATCTGATAAACCTTTTTCATTAAAAATTAAACGTGTTTTTTCTAAAATTGCCTCTCCAATTACATTAGCTTTTTTAACTGCTTTTGCACCACCGATGACAATAGTAGCAACAATTTTATAGCCGTCAGTATAGGTGGCTGAAACCTTATACGTATTCGTAGGTGGAAGCCCTCTTGCACCACTAATGAATACACAATCTTCACCTCTGTCTTCAATTGTTACCTGAGTAAAATCGCAAACTACATCGGGTAACAAATAAGCTCCTGGATCACCAATCTCATACAAAAACTGTTCAGAGACAGTACCACTATTAATTAATCCTCCTGTAGCATTAGGTTTAACAACTAAAAAATCTCCATTTGATAATACCTCAACAATTGGAAATCCCATATTCTCAAAATTATTTATTAGTTCCCAATCTGTAAAGTTTCCCCCAGTGCACTGGGCACCACACTCAATAATATGACCAGCCAAACTACCACTAGCTAATAAATCATAATCTGTAATTTTCCAATCAAATTCATACATAAGAGGACCTAGTACCACAGCAGTGTCAACACATCTCCCAGTAATAATGATGTCTGCTCCAAGCTCAAGGGCCTTTTTAATACTAGGCGCGCCTAAATAAGCATTTACGCTCAATACATTCTCGGGTAGAAAATCATTTGTCTCAATCTCCTTAACAGGAATAGATCGTAGATCTCCTTCCTTATGAAGGATGTTGTCTCCTTCAACAATCGCAATTTGAAAATTTAAATCCTGTTCTTTTGCTTCTTCTAACAATGCTTCTCTACAGGCATTTAGATTCACCCCTCCTGCATTGCTTATTACTTTAATATTTTTGTCTTTAATGGCACTAAGCAACGGTCCGATATGTTTGATAAAATCAATAGCATAACCAAGATTTTCATTTCTTTGTTTTGCAGATGCTAAAATAGACATAGTTACTTCTGCTAAATAATCAAAAACTAAATAATCTATTTCCCCGTAATTCACCAATTGAGGCGCTGCAGTATCCGTATCACCCCAAAATGCAGAAGCACAACCTATTCTAACTTTTTTATCCATTAATGATTACCTTATTTTTTAGATAATAGAACATATTTATAATTATAATATTAGCAAAACTATTTTTCAATAGTTGCAGTTCCAATAATCTTAATATCTCCTGTTTCATCTGCTGCCATTATATCAAAAACTATCATTAATTTAGAATTATAATTATGAACCTCGCTTACGCTCCCACTGCAAGTTAAGACATCACCAATATTCGTTATTGAGCAAAAATTAGTATTTAAATTTTTCAAATTTGATTGTGGAATAATATTCGTTAAAGCTCTTCCTAGATATGCCAGAATAAGCATTCCATGCGCAAAAACATCTTTCATTCCAACTTTTTTTGCATAATTAGAATCAATATGTATAGGATTAAAATCGCCAGAAGCATGAGCATATGCTTTTAATGCAGACCTTGTTATTGGTTCGATTAATAACTCAGGAATTTTATCCCCAACAGAAATATTATCTAAATTAAAATTCACAATTTACTCATCTTACGACTATGGTATTCTCTAATGTTGCAACATGTATACTATTTTGGTTTTTGAATTTTGTTTGAAGCACACAAAATTGTAATGCCCCTTCTTTTTTATCATACATATCGATAATCTTTGTCTCCATTACTAACTTATCTCCTTCATAAACTATTTCTTCATAATTAAATTCTTGCCCAGCATGTAAAATTCGTTCAATTTTAATTTCTAAATCTTCTAAGAATTGAAATGGTTTTTTCTGTTCCATTCCAACAACAATTAAAAATGTCGGTGGGCACATAATACCTTTATGCCCTTGCATAATAGCAGCTTCATGATCAAAATATATAGGGTCTGTTTGTCCAGTAGCCTTCGCGAAAATTTTGAGCCTCTGCCCTGTTATTTTAAAGGTTAACGGTTTATATACTTTCCCTATCAGATTACGATTTAACATAACCAAAATCAAAAATTATTATTAATTAATAAACTCATTTAATTAAATATTTTTTCTTTAACTGCCATATCTAAAAGCAATTTTGGAGGTGAAAAACGATTACCATAATTCTCTTTTAGTTCTTTAGCTCTTTGAACAAATTCTTTTAGACCATAATCATTGACAAATTGTAGAGTACCTCCCTTAAATGGTGCAAAACCCCAGCCAAAAATGCTTCCAATATTAGCATCAGCTACAGAATTCAAAACACCCTCTTCAAAGCACCGAATGGTCTCAATACATTGAATAAAACAAAGTCGATCAATCATTTCATCTTGCGATAATGGTTCTTTTGAAAGTGGAAAATATGTTTTTAATTCAGGCCACAAATATTTTTTGCCACCTTCCGGATATTCATAAAAACCACCACCATTAGATCTCCCAAGTCTCTTCACATCCTTTATCATAAAATCTATAACAATATCCCAGTTACCCTTTGATAATTGTTTTTCCTTCCCAGAAAGTTCTTCCCTGTTTTTGTCTCTAATATGTGCTGCAAGTCCAATATTAATTTCATCAACTACAGCTAATGGTCCAACTGGATGTCCAGCTTTTTTACCTGCAGACTCTATTGACTCAGCAGAATTACCTTCTGCTAACAATGCCATCCCTTCAGAAGTATATCTCTCAAAGACTCTTGAAGTATAAAATCCCCGGCTATCATTAACTACAATCGGTAATTTTTTTATTTTTTTAACAAAATCAAATGCTTTAGCTAAAGTCTTTGTACTTGTTTTTTCTCCTTTGATTATTTCAACCAATTTCATCTTATGAACAGGAGAAAAAAAATGAATTCCAATAAATTTCTCAGGCCTTATAGATTTTTCTGCTAGTCTACTAATTGGTATTGTTGATGTATTTGATGCAAATACACCATTAGATTTCATTATTTCTTCAGCCAAAGTGGTTACCTTTCCTTTTAAATCTCTATCCTCATAAACGGCCTCTATGATTAAATCACATCCCTCTAGTTTATTGTATTTGTCCGTAACAGTAATACGCTCTAAAACTTCATTCTTTTTCTTTTCTGATATAAGACCTATTTTGATTCCATTATTTAATATTGCTTCAATCTTATCTAAACCTAGCTGAGCATTATCTATGATTGAGTCAATCATTATAACTTCGATTCCATTTAAAGCAGCAACATAGGTAATGCCATGGCCCATAAGCCCAGAACCTAATACACCTAGTTTCTTTGTTTTTAAATAGGGGATATCTTTTGGTCTACTTGAGCCGGAATTAATTTTATTTAAGTTAAACCAAAAAGTATTAATCATATTTTTTGCTACTTTACCAACAACTAATTCAACAAAATATCTAGACTCTATTCTACTTGCTACTTCAAAATCTACAAACGAACCTTCAACCGCTGCAGAGAGGATTGCCTCTGGTGCAGGATAATTACCCTGAGTTTTTTTCTTTAATATTGCTGGCGCAATAGCAAGCATCTTAGCTATTTTAGGATTTTGGGGGTTACCACCTGGAATTTTATATCCCTTTTTATCCCAAAGCTGACAAGCCTCAGGGTTTTCAAAAATATATTTTTTCGCTTTAATAATCAATTCTTCTTGATTATCTACAATTTCATCAACGAAACCTACTTTTTTAGCAATCTCAGGGGTTATTTGTTTTCCTTCCATTAAAAAAGGTAGCGCAGTGTCCAGGCCAAGTAATCTAATAGATCTTACAATACCACCAGCAGCTGGCATAATACCAAAATTAACCTCTGGAAACCCGAATTTTATAAAGGCATCATTAAGTGCAATCCTATAGTTACAACAAAGTGCAATTTCAAGGCCTCCGCCAAGTGCAGTTCCATTTATTGCAGCGACTACAGGTTTTTGCAAGATTTCTAATCTTCTTTGTTTAGCCTTTAGTTTTTCTATGAGTTCAAAAGTATACTTTGGATCTTTTAATTTGAAAATCATTTCTAAGTCTCCACCTGCTAAAAAAGTCTTCTTAGCAGACGTAAGAATCACTCCTGATAAATCTTTTTCACTCTCTAGTCTTTCTATTGTGTTTGACCATAACTGGAAGAACTCTTCATTTATAACATTTGTAGTTCGCCCCACCATATCCATTGTTACCGTGACAATATTCTGATTATCTTTTTTATAATTAAAAGCCATCTTATAACATATAAATCATTTAAACTCGTTCAATGATTGTACTAATACCCATGCCGCCAGCAGCACATAAAGTAATTAGTCCAGTATTAAGATCTCTTCTCTCCATTTCATCAATGGCTGTACCAAGTAGCATAGCACCGGTAGCTCCAATAGGATGACCCATTGCAATTGCGCCACCATTCACGTTTACTTTTTCAGTACTATCTAATCCCATATCATCAATAAAACGTAGAATAACAGAAGCAAAAGCTTCGTTTGCTTCAATAATGTCAATATCTTTGATATCCATACCCACTTTTTTTAATGCTTTTTTTGATGCAGGCCCAAGTCCAGTTAACATAATTGTTGAATCTTTAGATACAGTGGCTATTGATATAATTTTTGCTCGAGGTACGATACACAATTCATTACCTTTTTGCTTTGAACCAATTAAAACCGTAGCAGCTCCATCTGCAATACCAGATGAATTACCTGCAGTATGGACATGGTTAATACTCTCAACTTCTGTATACTTCCCAATTGCTATCTGGTCGAAACCTAGATTTCCTATCGTTTCAAAAGAAGGTTTCAAAGCTCTTAAATCTTCCATGGTTGTTTTTGGCCTAATGTGCTCATCATAATCAAGAATCTTTAGCCCATTTTGATCAATCAAAGGAATAATAGATTTAAAATATCCTTTATTTAAAGCAATAGTAGCTCTTTTTTGAGATTCAAAAGCAAAGGAGTCAACATCTTCACGATAATAGTCACCCAAAGTCGCAATTAAATCTGCGCTAATTCCTTGTGGTACAAATTGAGTTTTAAGATTGACCTTTGGTTCAAACATGATTGAACCTCCATCAGAACCCATAGGCACTCGTGACATACAATCAATGCCACCGGCGACAATAAGGTCCTCCCAACCAGATTTTATTTTCATAGCAGCCAAATTAATAGCCTCTAATCCTGAGGCGCAAAATCTATTTACCTGCATACCAGTTACACTCTCATCCCAACCAGCATATTGAACCGCTGCTTTTGCTATATTACCACCCTGCTCACCTACTGGAGTAACACAACCTATAACAACATCTTCAACCTGAGATGTATCAAGATTATGTTTTTGCTGTAGAGCTTTTAATAATTTTGCTAAAATATCCGTTGGTGTTAATTGATTTAGAGCACCATCTTTTTTCCCTCTTGGAGTCCTTATTGCATCAAAAACATATGCATCATTATTCATATGATTTTTTCCTAGTATACAAAGGAGGTATTTTAATTATGCTTAAGAACAATTCTACCTACTTGTTTCCCATTTAAAATCTTTTTTATTTCATTCATCATATCTTCCATATCTACAACCCGGTGCAAACTATCTAAATTGTCTAATTTCCATTCAACAGCAAACTTCTCCCAAATTTTAGTTTTTTCATGAATTGGCGCCTCACCTGAATCAATCCCAATTAGACTAATCCCTCTAAGTATAAATGGAAATACAGTAGTATCAAATTCTGGACTAGCTACTAGTCCACAACACGTTATTGTACCTCCATAACTCATACTAGCAATTAACCCGGATAATATTTCCCCACCTACTACATCAACTGCTATGTCCCAGCGTCCTTTCCCCATTGGTTTTCTAACTGATTCTAGGAACTCATTTCTTAGTATGACCTCATTAGAACCAATAGAGTATAAAAATTCTTTCGAATCCTCTTTGCCGGTTATCGCAGTTACATTAGCTCCAAGTTTCGCAAGGAGTTTTATAGCTATACAACCTACCCCTCCAGTTGCACCAGTGACTATTGCTTTTTGGTCTTTAATAGTGTGTTTATCCTGGAGCGAATTAATACATAGGCCAGCGGTAATTCCAGCAGTACCTAATACCATGGAGTCTCTTGGTCTTAAATCATCTGGAAGAAAGGTTGCCCAATCTTTTGAGACACTAATATACTCACCAAAACCACCAGGAGTATTCATCCCCAGATCAAAACCCGTAACAAGTACCTTATCGCCAGGCTTAAATTTTTCAGTTCTCGAAGACTCTATAATACCCATGGCATCAATTCCAGGAGTATGTGGGTAATATTTGGTTACTCCTTTATTACCAGAAAAAGATAATGCATCTTTATAGTTCAAAGAAGAATACTGCACTTTGATTAATAAGTCTCCAGCAGGTAATTCACTATTCTTCTTTTTTTTAATATTTTGAGAAAATTTTCCATTTTTTTCTTCAATAATTATTGAATTAAAAAAAAAATCTTCTAATTTATTCATATTTTTATTTTTAATCACTTTCATCTTAATATTTTTTCAATAATATCTTTCTTCCCTTTAATCTTAAGAGAAATTTCTGTGTCCCCATAATTGCTTTCTATTATTTCAACTTTATTTTGTAATTGTGAAATGGTTTTCCCCTTATGATACGGAATAGTTATATCAAATGTTTCAAATTCACTTTCAATTTTATCTATAATATGAAACTTAATATCATCTAATTTTAAATGATGTAAAGCTGAAATAAAAATAGCACCAGGAAATTTAGACCTTATTTTTTTTAATTCTTGTTCTTTATCTATCTGGTCAATTTTATTCATGATAATACTCTTTGGTATATCGATAGCATTTAAATCAGATAATACATTTTTAATTGTATTAAGATGCTCATCAATAAGGCTAGAACTTGCATCTAAAACTATAAGAATAAGATCTGCTTCTAATAACTCTTTAAGAGTACTCCTAAAGGAAGCCACCAGATTATGGGGTAATTTTCTAATAAAGCCCACAGTGTCACTAATAAGAACTCGATGCATTTTATTAAGTCTTAGTTTTCTTACTGTTGTATCAAGTGTTGCGAATAATTGGTCTTGAACATAAACATCATTCCCAGTTAAAGAATTAAATAATGTTGATTTACCAGCATTAGTATATCCTACAAGCGCAACTCTAAATTCGTTTCCCCTCTTTTGACTTTGAGTTATTCTTTCTGAATCTATTTTTTTTAAGTCTAATTTTAATTTAGATATTTTATCTCTAATCAACCGCCTATCAATCTCAATCTGAGTCTCTCCCATTCCGGCCCTTGTTCCTACACCGCCCATTTGTCTTTCTAAGTGTGTCCACTGCCTTGTTAATCGAGGTAACAAATACTGACATAATGCTAATTCCACTTGAGTTTTTGCTTCTCTAGTTTTTGCATGTTTTTTAAATATATCTAGTATAAGTGCACTCCTATCTAATACTTTAATATTTTTAGATAATTTATGATAATTTTTTATCTGAGCAGGACTTAACTCTTCATCAAAAATAATTAGATTTGCATCTAAAACCTTAGCTTTTTCTACGACCTGACTTGCTTTGCCTTTTCCAACATAAAATGCTGGATTTATGTTTGATAGATTTTGTGTAATCTCTCCTAAAACTTCCACACCCGCTGTCTCAGCAAGCATGCTTAACTCAGAAAGATGATTTTCTATATCTATTTTATTATGATTCGGAAGAATTATTCCTACAAGTAGCGCTTTATCCAAAGTCTAGAGGCTAATTTTTAATGTTTTTTAAAATAGGTCGACCAATCCATGTTTCTAATAAAAAAAGAACAAAAGCAATTAGTAAAAATATTTTCCATAATGACTTACCTTGTCTCGTTTCATTAAATACATTATTAAAATTATTATCTAAATTAATCCATCTATACATTTCATCTGATAGTACAGCTGATATTTCATTCTTTGTTACCTGTTTATGGATGATTTCATTTGAATGTAAATATGTTGAAAATGCTGAGTAATAATTTCCATCTTGATATATCTCATAAATACCCAATTCATTAGTATTTATTATTTTTAAACTTTCTTTACTAAAATCTGGAACAACAAGCGTCATTTCGCCAGATGGCGATTTAACTTCCCATCGATTTCTTACCTCATTTCTTCCTAAAGTTATCCATTTAACATCGCCGATAATAACAGGAGCAGTATTTATTTCATCTGTTCCACCTAAAATAAGAAGTTTATATATAAGAGGAACCATAATTCCTCTTAACGGTATATCACTCCATGTTAGATTCATAAGAGATGTAAAATAAAAAATTTTACCATTACCTCTATTAAAATCTAAAAGAAGCGGGTCACCATTATTTAATTCCAAATGAACATTATGTTTGTTGTTATATGAATGTTTTATATAACGATAAAATTCAGGCAGTTCATTTTTTAGTTTTCGTACACTTATATCAGACAAAAAATGATCCTCTATATCTGGTAAATTCAGATTAAATAAACCACTTTCAGACTCTATTAAATTCATAGCATTTGGGAAATTAAAATTAGAAAAATATTTATTATAAGCTGGGTCAATCTCCATACCTCCACTGAACCAAATCAATCCACCGCCCTCTTGAAGATATATATCCAATTCATCAAAGGCAGATTCTGTAAATGCTTCTGGATTATGAATAATTAAAATATCAATTTCATCAACGAATAATCTATTAACTACAGGAAGTTTTTTTGAATCAAAATCAATTAATTGCTTATCAGGATCAATCGCATCTACAATTAATTTAAACATCTCAATTTCTTCATCACTACTGCCAATCATTAAACAATTAATCTTATCTAAAATAGGTACAGTCATATACCAAATATTATCCATTAAATAATCATCATTAGGAAGTTTAATACTACCAGTCAGTACGCCCTTTTTATCAGGGTAGGCTTGAAAAACAAATTCTTTATTTGAACCTTTATCAAATTCAGAGATTACCTGACCAACACGATTTTCATCAAAAAAAAGATTAATGGGTGAATTAGTTATTTTTATGTTACCATTATTTTTTATACTTGTTTTCAGTTTTAGTAATTGGTCTGGAACTTTTATTCTACTGACCACTTCTAAATTATTAATTGATAGATTATTATTAATTTTACCTGCATTTAAAAGATAGAACTTCCAATCATCAGACAACCGATTATCAGGAAAAGTATTATTCTGAAAATCACTTAAAATGATGCACTCTTTTATTGGTTCAGTTGCTTGAATCGTTTTCGTCAAAGAATCAACTAATGTCCAAATATTATCATATTTTACAGTTTGATTTATTTGATCAATAATTAATGGTATTGATGAATCAGTAACTTTCCCTGAATACAATATTTTTGGTGGACAAGTTTGAACAATATTAACGGTAGTGTTTTCGCTGAATATTTGAGACAAATCTTTTGCTGTCTTTTTCACAATATCAAGTAATGTCTGTGTATTAACTTTACCACTCATACTTGAAGAATTGTCTATCACCAATAACAATCTGGATTCTAATTCAGCTGATATCCAACCTGGCATAAAACCTTTTGTTACAGGCCTTGCAAGCATAAGCACCAGAGATGTTATAATTCCTAACCTTAATAAAAGAAGAATGAATTTTTTAAATTTTATTTTTTTTATTGCATTATTTTCTAAACTTTTAAGAAAACGAATTGTACTAAATTCAACATTTTTTACATTAAAACGATTCAATAAATGAATTGCTATTGGTATAGCTATAGCAAACAATAAAAACAGAGAAGATGGATATAAAAATGTCATACTACTATATTATAAAAATACATTGAAAAACCAGAAAAAACTGGTATCGTCACATTATCATCAAATGATAAAGGCATTATTTCTATAAACATTGCCATAAAAGCTCCAAAAATTAAGACATCATGACTTATGTGAATATCAATAATTAATCCTGATACAATACATGCAATAAAGCCTGCTATTGAACCAGATAAAGTTTTTTCCCCTAACTTTAAATAAGGAAATTGCATCCCAATAATTGCAGCAAATGTATCTCCTACTGATAAAAATAATAACGAAAGTATACTAAATGGGGCAGGTATTAATAAAACAGTGAATAATGCCCCAACAAAAACCCATGTCGCGCCTGTTAAGGCTCCTTGTTTTTCATTTTCTCTCATCATAAAACTAAAATATTGATTAAAAAAACTTAGAGCTTTATTGTTTTTTCTTCTAGCTATTTCAATAAAAAAACATATTATCAAAAAAAATGATAAAATCATTAACATTTCAATTTTCTCTTGAAATATGTAAAGATACCCTAAAGGAATAATTATATTAGAAATGTGTATAGCTTTTCTAAAAAGCTCATTAGTTTTATTTTTTTGCACTAATCTATAATATTATTGAATATATCTTGCATATCAAGCACGCTTATTGTGAGGTCTATTGCTGTTGGCTTTTCCAATACTGTTCCAGGTTTTAGAGATTGATCAAGAACAGTATATGGAATCAAATCTTCATTTTGTCTATAGAATACTTTCCCAAGAGAAAACCCTGATTTTTCAAGTGCATTAATAGCCTTTTTTTTACTCAAACCAAATACATTGGGTGCTTGAAAAAAATTTGGAGGAACACCTAAACTTATTGTTAAATGAATGCCCATCCCTCGACTAAGTAAATCCCCCCCTTTAGGATACTGCCACGTAACATTCCCGAAAGGAACATCTGAATTATATTCTTTATATACTGTATCAATCTCTAATCCAACTTGCCTAATATCGAGCTCTGCACTCCTCTCAGATCTTCCAATTAAATCAGGAACAAGTACCATTTTCTCTGGATGAGCTATTGTTAGTCTTACAGTTCGGCCTTCTTTAACCCTCATATTAGGCGATGGATATTGATCTATTACAGTTCCAGACTTAAAAGATGATGAAAAAAGCGTATCTGAGATAATCCCTTTATGACCCTCAGACGATAATATATCGATTGCATAATCAATAGTCTTACCTTTTATATTGACCATATAACTTCCTTCACCATGTCTTACATATATAGGCATTATAATAATGTCTGTAATAAAAACACTAAAAGCGATAAGAATACTTAGACTTAAAAAATAAAATTTAAAATTTATTCTCATTTTTTTTTTAATAATATTGCAGCAAAAAGCGCATCAGTTTTTGATTCATATGGCATTGTCATTAAAAAACCATCTGAATTTACCCAAGAGCTAGGCAATAATGCATTAGATGGAAGTATAGTAAAATCTTGATGTTTAAAAAGAAATTTTTTAACAATTTCAGTATTTTCTTCAAACTCAAGCGAGCAGGTTGAATATATTATTTTTCCCCCAGGCATTAAAAAATCAGACATATGATCAAGTATAGACTCTTGCAATCTAGCCATAGTATTTATATCTTTTTTATTAATTCGCCACTTTATATCAGGCCTTCTTCCTATAACACCCGTCCCTGTACAAGGAGCATCAATAAGAATTTTTTTACATATGGGGAATTCATCTTTCGTAGCATCTAAAATGGACCATGATATATTATCTTTTTTATGCCTATTAACATCATTTATCCCTTTTTCTACTCGCTTTATATTTTTATCAGAAGCAAAAATTTTTCCATTTGGACCAACTTTTTGAGACATTAATAATGATTTCGTCCCAGGAGCCGCACATACGTCTAATATAGTATCTCCTATTTGTGGATCTACCAAAGAAACAACCGCACCAGAAGCAGGATCTTGTATAGATAAGATACCTGATTTAAATAATTCATTATCTATAATCTTATCCTGACCTTTGATAACCTCTAAAAAATTCTTTAATTCATTATGCTGTTTTAATTCAATATTAGATTCGTTTAAAATATTAATGACATCATTTATTTCTAATTGATTTTCATCTAATCTTATAAACATAGAAGTTTTATTCAAAAAATTTGAACATAATCTATCAGTTTTTAACTTACCAAACTGTTTTGTCCATTTTTTGACTAACCATTCCGGATAACCTAAGTGAACCTTTTTTTTTATTATTGAGTCAACCCATTTGGGGTTATTTTTATGTTGACGTTGTATATTCCTCATTACAGCATTAACCATAGCGCCAGTTTTTTTATTAATAACTTTCTTACTGAGATCCACTATAGAATGAATAGAGGCAAAATCTGGAATAAAATTGTCAAATAGTAATTCATAACAGCCTATTCTTAAAATATTCCTAAGCTTAGGCTGTATTTGATTAATTCTTTTCCTTGAACATTTTTCAATAATATAATCAAGTATTCCACGACGTCTAATTACTTCATTAATTATAACCCTACTTCTTTTTATTTCAGATGAAGGAAGATGATTGTTTTTAAAATTACGTTCTATAATTAATGATAATTTTTCATTATTAGTATCAAAACTATTTAAAATCTTTGTAGCCATTTTACGAGATGATACCATTAATAAAATAAGTCACTTTCAACTATATTTATTCCTCTCAAAAACTGTTCAATTGGTAAAGACTTCTTACCTTCTTGTTGAATCTCTAAAATAGAAATCAATCCCTTCCCAGTGTAAACTTGAAGTTTTTTATTTTCAATAATTTTTATTTTCCCAGGCTCATTTTCTGAATGAGTATTTACAACACTCGCTTTTAATATTTTGATTTTTTTATTCTGTAATTTTGTTGTCATACCTGGCCTAGGAGATAAACCACGAATCCAATTGTTTATTTTTTCTGCAGACCAATCCCATCTAATAGATAGCATATCTTTTGAAATCTTAGGCGCTTTTGTAAAAATAGAATTATCTTGCTTAATAAAATCCACATCACCTTTTTCAAGAAGATTCAAAGATTTTATTAATGCCTTTGCACCAATATTTGACAAATTATCCGAGATTATTTCAAAATTATCATTTTTTTCAATCTTCAATTTATTCTGAATAATAATTTTTCCAGTATCGACTTTTTTTTCGATCTGAAACACACTTACACCTGTAGTATTTTCACCATTCATTAAAGCCCATTGGATTGGAGCTGCTCCTCTATATTTTGGTAATATAGAAGCATGTAGATTGATTGATCCAAATTTTGGTATCGAAATAAATTTTTCTGGTAAAATACGAAAGGCAACGACAACAAATATATCAACATCTATAGATATTAATTTTTTATAAACTTCATCGTTAAATGAATCTAGCTCTATTAAATCTATTTTATTTTCTAAAGCAAAACTGCCAACTTCTGTATGCTTTAAAATTCTTTTCCTACCCATTGGTTTAGGAGGATTTGATACAACTGCTTTAATTTCATGCCTACTATTAGAAATCGCCGCAAGAGGAGGTAAAGCGAACGAAGGATTTCCCATAAATGCTATTTTCATATTAGCAACACCATTTTGGTGAAATTATTGAGGTAAATATAATTCTAAAGAACAAACCCTCTAGCAATTGATTGTTGCTTTAATTTCAGCTCAGAATTTTTCTTTATTTTTTTTACTTCCTGACTAACACTTGCTCTTTGCATCTCACTAACTAAATCAATAATTAAGACACCATTGAGATGATCCATTTCATGCTGAATAGCACGCGCTAACAGTCCTTCAAATTCCTCTTCATGCCATTTTTCATATATATCTTGATATTTAAAAATAATTTTTTCTGGTCTAGTCACATCTAAGGAAACCTTAGGGATTGATAAACATCCTTCAGAAAAAATACATTCGCCTTCATACGATATAATCTGACCATTAATAAAAACTCTAGGCGATTCATTATCATCAGTATGAGAAATATCTATCACAAAAAGATTCATATCAACACCTACCTGATTTGCGGCAAGGCCAATACCTTCTTCTTCATACATTGTATCAAACATATTCTCAATAAAATTTGATAGTTCTGAGAAATCTATAACAGTCTTACATTTTTTTTTAAGAATTGGGTTCCCATAATGTACTACTTCGATAACAGACATTACCCTAAATCCTCATCGCTAATCTTTCCAGATAATCCTGCTATTGCAGACCTATTAAAAGTTAATGTAGTGTTATTATCAACTTTTAAAGTTATAATTTTACCCTTTTCCTTAAAACCACTTACTGTACCAATAATACCCCCCATAGTAATAACTTTATCACCTTTATTAAGATTACTAATCATCGCTTGTTTTTCTTTTTGTTTTTTAGCCTGCGGCCTTAACATAAAGAAATACAATATTACCATTATTAATAAAAATGGTAAGAAGCTTAAAATTCCACTACTTTGTACTGGTTGTGATTGTGCGAAAAGAAAATCCATTATAATTCTATTATTTTAGAATATAATTTACTAGTAAAAGAATAAAATTGAATATAAGAATAAAAGTTTTTTATAAAGATGGAATATTAATTTCAAAAACAGTCCCAGCACCTTTATTGGATTCTAATATATATATGCTCCCTTTATGTACTTCATTGATTATTCGCTGGCATAATGATAGCCCCAGTCCCCACCCAGATTTTTTTGTGCTAAATCCCGGTCTAAAAATATTTTTCCAATCTTTTTTAGGCACGCCACACCCATTATCTGATATTCTTATTTTAACATTATTATAACCTTGATTCATACTTATACGAATTAATCCAGAATCATTCGTAATAGAATCAATACTATTTCTAATTAAATTTTCAATAGCCCATGAAATCAGTGTTCCATTTGCCTTAATTGAAATATTTTTTTCTATATCATTAATCAATTCTACTTTTTTCCCAAGAGTTGGTATCCTGCGATTTAGATAGTTTAAAACATCTTCAACTCTTTTTGAAAGATCAAAATATTCAATTTCAGGATTAGAACCCATCTTACTAAATCTTCTACTAACCTGCTGAAGCCTTTCAATATCTGACTCAAGTTCTGGTATGATTTTTTTCACAATAGCATTATCATTTTTTAAAAGATCTAACCAACCTAATAAAGCAGATACTGGTGTGCCCAACTGGTGAGCTGTCTCTCTAGATAAGCCAATCCATATATGCTGTTTTTCACTATTGCGAATAAATGAAAACCCAAAAAAACCAAAAAGTACGAAAATACCAATCGACAAAAGCTCTATATAAGTCCATATTTGAATTTTTTGAATAAGTTTTGAGTCACCATAATGTAAATACCCAAAAGTAATAGGCCCACTAACTTTATCATTAAATATTAACGGTATAGGATTATTAATCTTGTCCATTGACACTAAAAGAGTACGCCGATCACTCATTGAACTAATATCAGTTGGAAGATTTGTCCATAACTGAGGAACCTTATTACGATCAGACTGAATAATAGGAAACTTTACTTTTTTTATAATATTATCAAAAACAAAATCAATATTTGTATTAGAATCATCCTTTACAGTCGCCGCAATGATTTCCGCATATAATTTTACAATTTGTCTATTATCTTCACGTAATTGAGATGATAAATGACTAGTATAACTAAATAAGCCAATAACTAATAAAATACCTATTAAAAAAATTCCGCCTTTTATATTGCCTATATGGCGATAAGAAGAAATCATAGTAATTTTATTTTATTTTCCCTAAATAAAATAACACCTAAAAATATTAATAATATAAAGAAAGAAGACCTTGAAATAATTCTAGCAATTTTCCAATTCGTACTATCATAATAGAATTCAATATTGTGACTTCCATCTGGGACATAAACTGATCTCAGTATGTGATTGGTTTGATATATTGGAGTAATCACACCATCAATTTTGCATTTCCATCCAGGTTGATAAAATATTTCAGATAGAACTAATAATGCGCCACCATTAGTTTGACAATTTAATTTAATATTATTAGTTGAATAGGATATTGAGTCAATCGAGCCATCTAAAGAACTAGATAATTCTGGACCATTATAATTTACAATGACTGCAGTCTTTTTTGGCCTAAAAGAAATATCCATTACTTTAGATAGCGATGATTCTTGATCGTTAACATTTGTTATATTACTAACAAACCAAGCTCTAGGAAGCATATCAAGGTTTTCATATAAATTAGTTATTCCAGGTACCTGCTTAAATGAACTGCTCTTAACTTTTTTCCTTGTAATTAGATACTTCACATTAAGCATATTTAATAATTCAGGTTTGCGAAAGTTAGATTTATCCATTAGGTCTTGATAGTGTCTAAGCTTAACTGCTCTATATCCCCCGATTGATTCGATATTCCAATATCCAAATTTATTAGAGTTAAACTCATCAACAGGATAAATCCTGAATCTACTAGTATCATTTTTCATAAAAAGAATGTCTTTAGTTTCATAAAATTGATTTTCCATGCTCTTTGATGGTTTCAAAGAAAGAAACTCATTATTGATAATCCATAAATCTGTTGCAAGAATACCAATAAAAAAATATGTCAATACATTTTTACTAAGTCTATCTTCAGAATAAAGCCAAATCAAAAGTAATGTTACAATACTAACAAATAGTGCAAGTATTAAACCTTTATTAAAAAGGGCAACTCTAATATTTTGGACTATATCTAAATATTGAGGGAACCTAGTATCCCCAGATGAAGAGAATGAAAGAATACTTTCTCCAAATAAAAAAAAGAAAAGACTTAATGAAATAAATACTCCAAATACTTGTAAGGCATCACTAAAAATCATCCCTTTATTTTCATTATCAGTCATTTTATCAAGGTTAATTGCAGCAATCATTGGCAAAATCAAAGAAAGCATCATATAAATCATTGATGGCACTCTAAATTTTGAGAAAAAAGGAGCAAAATAGAATAATGGTTTATAAATCATAGAAAAATGACTACCAAAACCAGTTATGACCACAGCAATAGTAATAATCCATAATATAATTTCTATCCTTTTCATTACCTTGTATTTAAAGAAATACAGTATGCCATAAAAAGAAAAAATCATCACTAATAAACCAAGATAATGTGTTGACTGAGTGAAGGGCATATATCCCCAGTAAGAAGCTTGCTTCATAAATTTTTCCGGAGAACTTCTATCTTTCACAGAAAAATTCTGTAACCCAAAATAATAAGGGAAAATAAATGAGATAGTTTCAACTGGATGAAAAGACCACTGGGTCGCATAATCCCATTTTGTTCCTTTCTTTGTATCATTTGTTTGGTCTAATACTGATGGAGATCCTCTATTTGATTCAGATTGAAATTTATATACCTCATAATAAGGGTCTGAGACCATTAACAATGACATTACTAATGATATAATCATTAGACCTAATCCAACAAACGATGTATTTATATTTATACGCTTTTTTATTAAAGAAATAATTAAGTCTAACAACCACCATAAACCAATAACCATCCAGGTATAATAAACGATTTGAGGATGATTGGTCCAAAGCTGTAATGCAGAAAATAAGCTTAAAAATAAGACAGATTTAAGAGATCGATGTTTAAACATATATAAGGCACCAAATACAACCCACGGTATAAAAGCACCAGCCATTATTTTATTATTATGCCCTGCATTAATTAATCCAAAAACATATGGAGTTAAAGAATATGCTACCCCTCCAAAGATAGAAGAATTAATAGAAATTTTTAAAAAACGAAGAAAGAAAAAAAGACCTACACCTCCTATCGATAAATAAAACCAAAGTTTAATACCAGTATTGAATAATAATAGGTCTAATATTGGCTTTAGAGGATGACCCGGGGTATATATATATCCACCATATGAAGGCATACCAGAAAAAAGATTTGGAAACCAATGAGGAAACTCAGTTGTAGTTTGCTTCCATTGCTTAATAGGCTCATGTGCTACCATATCACTAGCTAATGGAATTTTATTATTTAATATAAGATCATTTAAAAAAATAAATGATATGACTGGTAATATCAACCACGCGTATTTTTTATTCATGTTATTATTTTTGCGGTCATTATCTTCCAAAGATATTTTATGCCACTAATCTCCTTAGAACCTATTAATTTGGTTAAAATACTTAAAACTGGGAATGACATTAATAAAATAAACTTAATCATAATCTCATAATCAAAATTATAATCTTTAATTATATTAAAAACACTAATTATTAATATTGTTAAAACTGTACCATGTATAATTTTTTTTATAGGCCATATTATATTATTTAAACCACGAGAATAAATAAATAATAGAAATATGAGTATTATATAAGATATAATAGTAGAAGAAACTGCACCTAATACACCATATTCTTTAATAAGAAAAAAATTCAAAAATAAATTAGCTGAAATTGTTAAAAGACCTGTTTTTATAAATAGATCTGTCCTATCTGCTAATGATGCACTCGCCATTAAGAAAATTTTAAACCCTCCAATAAAATATGCCAATGATATCCATGGGATTACCCAGGATACCTCTAAATAATTTTTATTAGCGAAAACTGTTAGTATTGTATCAGCAAAAAAACTGAGGGATATAATGATAAACTGTCCGATGAACGAATAATAAAATGTTATATCTTGATGTATCTTCTTATTATCTTCAGATGCAATACCTACTTGGAACATCTGTGGGCCCCAAGACTTTTGAATAGGCAATACTAAGAACATATTTATCAACATCCCAAATTTATATGCTATACCATATCTTCCTACATCTTCAACGGAGCCATACAATTGTAAAAAATATCTATCTGATACAGTGAGAACTGGCAAATATAAAATTAATGGAATGATTGGTAAGCCATATAATAAAAGTTTTTTCATTAAATTTATAGATGGCATTGCAGGTACTGTTTTTAATAAAAAAAATATTGTAGCAATTAGTAAAATAGAAAATACAATGATTTTTGCATAATAAATCCCTATGACACCTGATTCAATACCAATTATAAAATAAATTGTTAAACCAATAAGGCTAATGAATTGTGTTAAAGATAATATTAAATAAGAAAAGGCCTGATTCCTATACTGCAAAATCCAATAAATAAAATTAGATATTGCCCTTAAAAAACAGCTTACTATAACATAGGAAATAAGATTAATACTAGTATCAATATTTAAAATATTAATTAAAGAGTTTTTGAAAAATAATAAAACTGCTGTTATCAAAAATCCACTAATTATTATAACCGTAAAAGATGATATAATTATTTTATGTTTTATTGATGTTTTTTCATTCGGTAGATATCGCCACATTGCATTCACACAACCCATAGGAATAAGAGTAACAACAAATAACTCCACCATCTCTAATAAAGCTATAATTCCGACTTCATAAACGCTCAGATAATTTGTATAAAGAGGAATAAGTGTAACTGCAACAATCTTTGTCAATAAATTTGAAAAACCATAAATCACTGTTGAATAGCCGAAAGACTTAATTTTAGAACGAATAGCCATTTTTTATGCTATAGATACTCCATAATTAATTAAACCAATCAAATCTAATTTTCTATAATAATCGCTTATTTATATCAAAAAAAGACATCTTATATAATATCCAAGAAAAAATATCTAACCCGGGTTTTAATCCTTCTTTTAAAATAATTGATCGTTTATCAATCGAGTTGTTCTTTAATTGAACATTTTTATCTAATCGAGATTTTTTCCCAAAATGAGTTAATAGTTTTTGATCATCGATATAGTAATATTTAATGCCTCTCTTCCATGCTTTCTGAGTAAAAATATAAGGAGCACCGTTCCAAGGATAATTTTCATCAAAATACCCTAATTCATCTAAATGAGATTTTCTTATCATTAGGCAACACCCATCTAAAGCCCCGTATGTTGGTTTTATAGGTTGAAAATTATATTTTATACCCGATAAACCAATTATATCATTATCTAACATTGGATTTTGAAGCCTAATAAGCCAATCTTTTCTATGTATTTCAACATCTGAATTAAGTAAAACAATAAATTGTGAATCAGAAGAAGCTTTTTTAAATCCTTGATTACATGCTGGGCACCATAAAATATTTTTTTTATTTAAAATAATATTAAATCTTTTATCAGAAGAAAACGATTTAACATAATCTCTGGTTTTTTGATCAGATTTATTATCAATTAATATAATTTCATGAATACTACTAGTATACTTTATAACCGACTCAATACATCTTTTTACATAATCATATGCATTATAAGTAACTATAATAATAGTAGTTTTTTGTTCCATTTTATTAATTAAGTAATTTTGCGCCGGGTGTATGTTTTAAATCTAATTCAGAAGAGTCTTTAATCATCCTGCAATGAACCTCATATATTCCTCCAATTAACCCCGAAAATCTCTCTAAACCATTAAAAAGGTTTAGGATTTTATTCATTGGATATATGATAAAGGGGAACCAGCCTCTATATGGATGCCTAAACCAATAAAACTTAACTTTTTCAACATAAAACCCTGTATGCTTATATTTAAAAAAAGACCTTTTTGTAAAAAATGCTTTATGTGTTGGATCTTGAAAAGCAGATATACAACTCACATGGGGAACAACGATGTCAACTGAACAACCTGGCTTTAATACTCTGAAAAACTCATTAAAAAGTTCAATAGTTTCTTCATATGTAAAATGTTCAAGAAAGTGTCTTGTGTATATCGCATCAACAGAGGAATCATCGAAAGGTAAATGATTGGCGAGTCCAATAATATCTGCATCTGAGTTCTCCCAAATATCAACTCCAATTACTTTATAGTCTGAACGTATTTGTTTATTTTTTCCACAACCGATATCAAGTAATATTGGTTTTTTTTCATCTCTCTTTACACTCATTACCAATACCCATATTTTTTACCTAAAGGAGTAATCTTAATTAAAGATGATTTGTCACCTTCCGACCAATCTTTCCATTTTGGATAAGAACTTTGTTTTTGTTTATTAATTGGTTTCTTGATAATACGATCTATTTTTTTATCATTTAATAAAGGATGATTAAGAAAATTACATATCTTATTATATGTATCTGTTTTTAAAAATAAATCTTCTGATTTTATCAATAATACTTTATTAAGGTTTATGTCCTTTTTTTCTTCTTCAATGTAATTATTCGTAGCATTCCATAACCAACCTACTTTTTGAACATCACTAAATCTATCCCAATCATTTAAAGACTTTTCAATTGTATTCGGTTTAATTCTGCTATCATCATTTTCATTTCCAGAATAATATTTTCTTCGGATACCACTTCTAACAAAATCACCGGGATGCCGAACTAAATGAATAAATTTTGCTTTGGGAAAGAGGTTGTTTAATGCACTAATAAAAAACGAATTCCTATTATTAGTTTCTACAAAACGTCTTTCTTCAAGGTAAGATTTTTTTAATAAATCATATCGAGCATTTAAATATGCTATTTGTTTTGACTGAAGATTCTGGTTTAATTCAAATGACAATTTAGATCCGTAAAACATCCTAGGCCTAGGCTCGTGGTATACACTTCCTATATTTGATTCACTAAATAGTTTCACAAGAAGCTCACTCCCTGCCCTCCCAGTTGATACAACAAAAACAGGATTCATTTCAGAAAACATCAATTCTGGTAATTCACTATAAGAATCAACTCGTTTTTTTATTTTATAACGCTCATCTTTAAAATAACTTTTTACATCTTTAATTGAAATATCAGTTATTCTTTTTCCAGATTTTCTCATCATGCTATTTTATCAAATATTTCGGATAATTGCTTTGTTTGCTCTGACCTACTAAACGCCTTAATATTTATAGAATCATCGCAGTGATGATCTATTATATCATTAAAATTTATATTCTCATTTATATCATAAAAAAAATAATAACCTAAATCTTTCATTAATTTTGCTGCATCAGAATTTTTATTGCCAATTAAAATAATATTAGTCCTACTAGCAAAATACTCGAATAATTTACCTGGTATAATACCCTCATTATTTGATAGATCAGGTATAACTAAAAATAAAAATTTAGATTGAACCATCTCTTTTATCGCTAAATCATGGTTAACATATGATTTATATGATAAAAATTCATTTAAATTATTTATATCTACAAAGTGTTTTATTGAGGAATGAACTGAGCCGATTAATTTAATTGATATTGATTTTTTCTTATTCAATTGATTATATACTCTTACAGAGTTAAACAATCCTTTAGGAATTTGTGATTTGGACAAAGATCCAATATGGGAAATAATAATTCTATCATTTGAATCATATTCCTTACTAATATATTTAAAATCGTCGATATCATAACCATTATATATTATTTCTGATTTATGATCAATACCCCAATTATTATTTAATAAAGAAAAAAAACCTTTACTAACTGTGACTAAATAGTCACAGTCTTTTAATACTTTTTTTTCTAAATATTTATCTAAAAAAGTAATAACTCTATTTCTAGGGTTTTCATAATAATAAAAACGATCAGTCCAAGGGTCTCTAAAATCAGCAACCCATGCGGTATCTGTCTTTTTAGCTATAGATCTACCGATTAAGTGAACTGTTTGCGGAGGCCCACTTGAAAATATTAAATCAATGTTTTTTTCTGAGACTATTTGTTTTCCCCTCTTTACTGCACTCCAATACCACCCAATTCTACCATCAGGAATAATCAGATTATATCTTATCCACCTAGAAAATCTTGTGATAAGGCTATCATTTAAACCTGGACTTAATTGATGAGTAGGCAATTTTTGTTTTCCTACAATTTTTTTAAATAAGCTATAAAAGGAAATTCCCTTAACTTTAATTGCCTGGACAGATTTTGAATCGCTTTCAAATGAAATATCTGTAACTGGAAATTCCCCATCTTTTACTGTTAAGACAATTGGATTCCATCCATATTGGGGAAGATATTTACAAAACTTTAAGACTCTCTGTACACCTGGCCCACCACTTGGTGGCCAATAATATGATATTATTAATACGTTTTTCAAATTCAATAATATTTTTTTTGAAACCCTGTGAATTCATTTTGATTTAAAATAAATCTTTTAAAAAACGCTATTATAAAACCTAATCCATAACCAAATAATTGAAATGGTATTACAATAAATAATAATAACATAACAATTATACTTTTAGTTTTAAGAGCTCCTATAATACTAGTAAATAATAAAGCCGCTAATCCAAGAATAAATAATGGAGTAAAAATCGCTGGATATATAATTAAACCTAATATTGATAAAAATGAGAATACTGTAAAAAAAGAAGGCACGAAATGAATAACCTCCAACATATCTGAATCTATTTTCCCTAGATTAATTCTAGCTACACCCCAATTAAAAACTTGTCGGAAAAATTTTTTCAATGTTGTTCTCCTCCTATGAAAAACAATAGCATCAGTTAAAAGAACAACTTTTGCACCACTTTTATGGATTCTATTACTTAGCTCAATATCTTGACCATGGCGAAGTGACCCAAATCCACCTAAATTATTAAATAATACTTTTTTTACACCCATATTATGTGTTCTTGGATAAAACTTAGATAACATTTTTTTATTATGCCCTCTCATTCCACCTGTAGTAAAAAAAGATGTCATAGAAAAATCTATCGCCCTCTGAATGGGTAAAAAATCTTCTTTTGACTTATCTGGTCCACCGAAAGCATCAAATTTGTTTTCTTTATAAAAATCATAGATTATTTTTAACCAATTTTTTTTGGCTTCACAGTCTGAATCAATAAAAATAATAAGCTCACCTTTTGAGTTTTTTACACCATTGTTTCTAGCAGCACCTGGACCACTATTATTTTGACAAACATATTTCAGTTTAAATCCAACTTTTTTAATCCATCTCTTTATCCTTTGCTCTGTATCATCAGTTGAGCCATCATCAGAAATGACCATTTCAAAATAATCATTTCCTAGTGTCTGATTACTAATAGATTTAATTAAATGATCTAACTCATCAGAGCGATTATACGTTGGAGTAACGATACTAATGATTGGATTTGAAGTAGCCATAAGTAGCTATTTTATTCTTAATTTGAGATAATCTCTTTAACTCTATCTTCTTTTCTTTGACTATATCTTGCCATCATTTCTCCTAACAATCCTATAGAGAAAAATTGTATTCCAATAAATAGAAGAACCACTCCTAATAAAAGAAGAGCGATATGCTTAGAAAAAGGTTCGCCTAAGGAAAACTTATAATACAATACTATGAACTCTATAATTGTTCCAAATGAGAAACTAGTCAAACCAATAAAACCAAAAAAATGGAGCGGGTGTTGAGTATATTTATTTAAAAATAAAATAGTTAATAAATCAAAAAATCCATGAAATAATCTTGAACCACCATACTTAGTCGTACCAAATTTTCTTGCACGATGATTAACAATAATTTCAGAAACAGAAAAATTCTTTTGCCCCGCTAATGCTGGTATATACCTATGCCTGCCACCAAAGATCTCTATAGTTTTAATTACTGATGAACGATATGCTTTTAATCCACAATTAAAATCATGAATTTTCACACCAGTTAGAATCCTTGTAACAAAATTAAATATTTTTGATGGAAAAGTTTTAGTCCAAGGATCGTGTCTAACTTTTTTCCATCCAGAGACAAGGTCAAAACCTTTATTGATTTTATTTATTAAGTTTGGAATTTCTGCTGGGTCATCTTGAAGGTCAGCATCCATAGTAATAATAATATCCCCTTTAGAGTGCTTAAAACCTTCAGATAAAGCAGCTGATTTACCAAAATTTCTATAAAAACTAATTAATTTAACTTTTGAATCTTTTGAAATAATATCAATGATATTATCTTTAGATTTGTCAGAAGATCCATCATCAATAAAAATAATTTCCCATTCACCATAAGAAGAAATATTCTCAGTTATTTCTAAATAAAGATCTGATAAAGATTCTTCCTCATTAAATACTGGTACGATTATAGATATCATCATAGTTATATCAACATTAATTTCCAAATTTTATCAAAATCGATAAATTCAATACTAGGAACTCTTGATTTTAATAAAATTTCTATTTTTTGATTATTTGTCGCATCTTTAAAAATAGCTTTATTAATTAAACTCTCCTCTTGACTACTTTTTTCAAAAATTACGGATAAATTATCTGACCTTAATCCTAAGACCTTAAAATCATCAGAATTATAAATAGATTCTTCACCCCATAAAAATTTTGTAATACTCATTGGTTCAACAACTGATAATAGAGGAAAAAGGTTTTTAATTTGACTAAGATCATATCTTTTATTTTCTAATATATTCCATGCATTAGCTGAATTTGGAGTTAACCACATCAACAATATTTTTCTTCCTAAAAAATCTTGAAACTGAAAGAAAGAACTATCATTTTGAGATATAAAACTAAATGAAAGTTGCCCCTTGTAGCTTCCTATTGATGAAATATTGCCATAACCAGTGCATGAAACATAATGGCTGGATAATTCATTATATGATTTTATACTCATATTACTTTTTAATTTTTTGCTAGTTGCAGAACAATTAACAAAAAAAAGAATTAAAATGAATATTATTAAATTTTTCATTCCATTTTAATTTTTTGTTGAATAAGAAGACTGTCCGCTCCAATGCCAATAGCCTGCATATATATTAAATTTGCTTTTGAGATCTGGTCAGTGGCTTTTAAAATATCAGCCAAATGCTCTACTATAACTGGATTTGAATTATCTAAACTATATGACCTCTGAACGTATTCTAATGCTTTCTCATATTGTTCGAGCATAAAATAGATCCAACCTAATGTGTCTAAATATGGTGCTGATTTAGGCTGTATTCTATTTGCAATTATTGACATTTCTAATGCTAATTCAAGATTATCATTCCGTTCAACTAAACTATATGCAAAATTATTATATGCCTGTGCATCTGTACTATCCGTTGCAATCAATTCTAAATATAAACTATCTGATTTGATCCAAATTCCATTCTGATCATATATCATTGCAAGAGTATGTTTACTATTTCGTGAACCTGGGAAGATTGATAAAGCCCTTTTGAGATGAAACTCCGAATTATCAAAATCATCAATCTGATAGTATGATGTTCCAAGTATATAATGTGCTGAATAATTGTTTTCAAATTTTTCTGTATTTGGTTTTAGATAGTCAATTGCTTTTTGAGGTTTTGAATTATTTAAGGAGATAATTGAAGCATTAATAAAACCACTTGGGTCATCCGGAAATTTTCGTATTAAAGTATTATTAATAATTTCTGCATCAATAAAATTTTCATTTTCTAGATAAATTGAGACTAGTCTCTTGATGACTTCTACATTAGAGCTATCTAGCTCATATGCTTCATAAAGATATTTTATCGCTTCATCATTATAGTTTTGCTCTTGCTTGATAGCACTTTTTTCTAAAATTAATTTCAAAGATGGCCCATCTAATCGCTCTATTTCAGATATTGCCAATAATGTATTATTATAATTTTTATTATATGCTGTAATCTGTTTATAAGTTTCCCAATAATTACTATTGTTAGGATTGCTCTGTGCTAACATAAGGCAAGTAGATTCAGCTTTTTTAAATAATTCTGCACCCAAACAAACCTGTAATGCATTTTCAAGTGCTTGATAATTCTGAGGATTAATTTTATGAGCTCTTAAATAATAATCGATGGATTGAAGCCACTTTTCCTGCAACTTTGCTAAATCAGCAAGAATAGTTATATAATTATCATTATCATTATCAAGACTAGTCAATACAAGAAATTCTTTTTCTGCCATTTCATATTTTCGATTTATTAAATAAATATGACCCAACATTTCCCTGCTGCTTAAATCTTCAGGGTCAAGATCGATTGCAATTCTTAGATGATTTTCTGCATGCTTTGATCTGCCTAAGCGACGATATGCGTCAGCTATAGAAATATGAATTGTTGATGCATTTGGATTGATATCTAAAGCATCCTGAAACTCTAAAACTGCAAGGGCATAGTTGCCCTGATTCAAGAGAAATTCTCCTTGCATAAAATGATGAATTGCTAACTCTTTTTGATTAGAAGATCCATCCTCAGCTGATAAAATAGATCTTGCAATTAAGAATAAATAAAAAATGTATTTCGTTAAAAAGTTCAACATTATTTATTCATAGAATGATATATAGTGACGCTATTTCCGCCATTTTCTTTTGTATTATATAAACCCTCATCAGCAAAGCGAATAAGATCTTTTAATTGATCAGAATCATTAGGGTATTCGGATAAACCAGAACTAATCGTCATATTCACCTCATTCTCTTCCATAATGAAATTATAATCTGCAATGTTTTCAACAATCCTTTCCGCAACAGTCAATGCAGCTTCAGTATTAGTATTAACAAGAACAACGGCAAATTCTTCTCCACCATATCTAGCGACAAGATCAATACTACGAACATTATCTTTAATAATCTTTGCTGTGGTTTTTATTACATAATCACCATATGGGTGTCCTAAGGTATCATTAATTCGTTTAAATTTATCTAAGTCGTACATTAAAAAGACCAAATTATGCTGAAAACGTCGAGCTCTTTCAATTTCTTCTCTGGATCTATCCATAAAAGTTTTATGATTTAATAATCCAGTTAGACCATCTTTTATTGCATTCTCATACATATTCTGATATTCAATATACCAGAACATGCTAGTTTGAATTGCATTAACAATTAATAACATTAATTTTTCATCATGCTCATTAAACCTTTGATTATCAAAGCTTTCTATGGTTATTCCACCCCATAATTTTTCATCTATAAAAATTGGTGCAGATAAAAAATTATTATTTATATCCGTATCTATTTCTGATGATGAATAACGAAATAAATTATACTTATCACTCGAACTATTAATTAAACATTTTTTTATGTATGGAAGCCCATTAATTGTACCATTAATATTAAAGGCCTTCATATCTGGAAGGTTTTTCTTTACACCATCTATCAATTTAATAACTGCATTGTTACTCTGATTATCAAGCCTTGAAATAGTTAAACAATCATATTTAAAAAAGTAATGAATTAAATTTCTAAACTTATTCAAAATTTCAGACTCTGAATGAGTAAGGTTAATTTGCATTAATAAATCGAATATCCGTGATTGATCTTTACCTCTATTTATAGTTTTTTCTAAAATATCTAAGTCTTTTATAGATAAAGATATTATTTCTGATAAATGTTTGATTAATAACTGATCTTTAGTATTTATATCACTGAAGTGATTAGAACGAACAATAATTAATCCTGCCGGAAAATTATTAAATAATAATTTTTGCATTATTACACATTCGCTACCTTTAAAGGATTCATCCTGAAATAAATTAACCCATTCAACAGGATTATCTTTTTGATATAGTATATTTACATCGTTTTCATTAATAATTTTTGAGATTAAAATACTGTCAGCCAACAATACACTGTTAAAATTATTAGATGTAGAATCATTTAGTTTATAATTATTTGAATCTGGATCAATAAAATATATTGCAGATTCAAACTCGATATTTATTTCCTTAATAAAAGTAAAAGTTAAATTAATTAAATCTAAAAACTGATTTTTTGCACTAATATCAAAATTAATTGACTCATCTCTTACATCAAGAGAAACATAATGTTTATTTTCAACTTCTATTCTTAAATATTTAAAATAAAAATATATAAGCCAAATAATACCAGCAACTGCAGACAACCTTAGTGCAAGATTTACTATGTTATTCGAATCTGAAAGAAAAATAATAAGAAAAATATTTAGGCAAAAACCAAAAAAGATAAATGTCGATATGGGAAGTTTATTCATCATAATTCAAGAGTTGTTATCCTCTTGCATAAACTTACCAAGTAAATTTGTGTATTTAAAGTAGGTTTGAAATAATATTAATAATTAACAAATTTTATTTTATTTGAATTATTTAGCTTTTCATTTTCTTTTTTATCATCTAAAGAATCAATATCTGAATCAACTAAATTATCGTTATTTAAGTTCAAATTTTTCGCAATTGGTGAAATACTTTTCTCTGAATCAATCATAAATTGATTTGATTTAGAATTAGTATCAGAATCAGAGGATGAATTTAATAATTGAGCGGAAACCACAAAAAAAGCAATACATAGGCATGATAATATTGATGCATAAAAAGGAGTAAAACCTAGAATTGTATTATTCGATGAATTTGCTATTCTCTCTTTTTTTAATCTTGAAAGCAATTTTTTGTTAAAGCCTTCATTAACTTTTACTCTATGTAGTTTATTCATATCAAAAATTGTTTTCTTGATATCTTTTACCAAGCTATTAGCTTCTGGATTATTTTTGATATAGTCTTCGAATTCTTCTGTCTTTTTAAATGGCATTGAACCATCTAAATAATCAGATATTAAATTTTCAAATTCATAGCGATTCATCGATATTATTTCTCCTATTTTCTAAGATCTTTTAATTCTATTTGTAGCTGTAACCTAGCTCTGTTAATTCTTGATTTAACAGTGCCAATAGGGACTTCAATAATACAACTAATCTGTTCATAAGAAAGTTGATCAATATCGCGCATATTAATAACTTCCTTAAACTTTTCAGGCAAACCATTAATAGCCTGTCTAATAATTTTATTAGTAATTTCAGATTCAATCTCTTGATCTGTTCCAGGTTGATTAGCAGGAATATCATAAGGCTTATCATCCTTATTAATATGACTAAAAAGCGTAATCTTCCTTTGTTTTCTTTTTCTAAATTCTGTAAAAGCCAAATTTTTTGCTATCGTATAGAGCCAAGTTGAAAACTTGTTAATCTCTTTATAATAATGTTTTTTCTGATAAAGCTTTACCATAGTGTCCTGAACTATATCTTCTGAAATTTCCAAATCACCAATATAATTATATACAAAATTGATTAACTTATCTCTATATCGATTTACAAGTTCAACGTATGCATTTTCATCACCTTCTTGAAAACGAGCAATAAGCTGCTCATCAGAATAAATATAATTTTTATTATTCTTATCCAATTGCATTATGGACGAAATAGATGAGGTCTGACTCATCATTACTCTTTGAAGTTTTTTGTCTTGTCTCAATTTTTTTTAATTCTCTTATCGATTGTATAATTTCTTCTGTCTTATATGATTTGGCATAGTTTGACAAATTGCTTTTAACTGAGTTTGATAATGGTATATAACTCTTAGATTTAACAAAAGTTCCATTATTCATTTTTACATAAAGAAGTTCTTGAAAAAATACTGTCAACTGATATATCAAAGATATCATAGTATCTAAATTACCAATTATCTCTTTCGATAAAATTATAGACTTATTTAAATCTCGTCTTCCTATAGAAGAAATTAGTTCCCACTTTTTTCTGCTTCTTCCAAAAGAACTTTCAAAATTTAAATGCTCAACAGTAATTATTTCATTTTCATTCATTAAACATAGTTTTTCAATCTCATTTTTTATATTATATATTGAATCTCCATAATTTTCAATTAATTCTGCAATTATTTCTGGTTCAGCTTTTTTATTATTTTCTTTAAAAAAATATCTAGCCCATTTAAATAGATCATTTTCAAAAGGAGTCGATACATTGATAATATTATTTTTTAAAATTATAGATTTTGAAAAAGCACTATTATCCATATAATTATCATTTATCATAACTAAAAAATGATTAGAAATAGGTCCACTACAATAGTTTAATAAATCTTTAGAAGCCTTGCCTTTTAGATGTTGTGGGTCTCTTAAAATAAATAATTTTTTTGAGTTAAATAAATCTGTGTATAAAATATGCTCTAGTATTTCTTTTCCTGAAATTTCATTTGGCGTAAGTAATTCTTTAACAACTTTATTATCAATAAAAATAGCTTCGCATAATTTCTGTATGAAGAAATTTTGCAGGAATTGATCTTCTCCTTTTAAATAAAATACATTATCTATTTTATTATTTTGGATTAGTTTAATAGCATTTTTTATATCAATCATATCTATTATCAATATTTATTAAAAATAATTACGTGGAATGTATTTTTTTTCTAAACAAGAATAGAAATAATCCCGATAAATATACAATAAATGCCGAAGAAATAAAATTTACCCTGTTCTAATAACTTTAAAAGACCTTTAAGTGCTAATATCCCAACAAAAAATGAACTTAAAATTGCCGTCATAATAGTTGAAAATGTAAAAAAGTTTTCATTTTGCAAATCAAAGAAGCTTAACAATCCAGCACCAAAAATAATCGGTATTGAAAGTAAAAATGAAAACTTTGCTGATTTTTTTGGAGAAATACCTAAAAACAATGATACAACTATAGTAAACCCCGATCTAGAAATTCCTGGTATTATTGCAAATGCCTGAACAAGACCAATTACTAGAGAAGAATGATAAGAAAAGTTTATTTTCTTATTATTAGAAAATATAGAAATGATTAATATTAGACCGGTTAAACAAAGAGCATATCCAACACTATCTAAACTATCAAATAATAAATTTATTTCATGACGAAATAGTAATCCAACAAACATTGCTGGTAAAGTTGCAATACTGATAAAGACCAATAATTTCTGAGTTGGTTTTTTATCAATTGTTACAAATATATTTTTTATTTCATCAAAAAACACAAAAACAACGCTCCCTAATGTTCCAAAATGGAATAAAATTTCTAATGTATTACCAGGCGACTTTATACCTAAAATATATTGACCTAAAACTAAATGTCCTGAGCTACTAACTGGTAGAAATTCGGTTAAACCCTGTAATACACCCAAAATAACTATTTCGAATAATTCCATAGATTAATTAGACCATCCAAGAAGAGCATACATTCGACCTGTAGCTGATCCACTCCTTCGATATGAATGATATATAGTATCTAAACAATATGTACATTTATTAATAACAGAAATATTTTTTTTTGCTATCCCAACATCCATTAACTGATTTAAAGCCCATTCTTGTAGATTAACCTTATATTTATTATGTCCTATTTGTTTATAAAACCTAGAATCAAAAAAAGATAGAACATCATCTTTTATCTCAAAACAACAAGATTGTATAGAAGGTCCAATCAAAGCATAGTAATCAGATGTATTTTCGTAATATTTATTAATATTGTCGGCAAACTTATTAATTATACCTTGGGAAAGTCCTCGCCAACCTGCATGAACCAAGCCTATAGTCTTTGTATTATTATTAACAAAATATATTGGTAAGCAATCGGCTACTTTTATCGAACAAATAAGATTTCCGCCTTCGTTAATAATACCATCAGCTGCATTATAATCCCCTGGCGTCTCAACCATTATTACATTTGATGAATGAATTTGATTAATATTTATAATATTATCTGAATTCAATCCTACTAAATCAGAGAAGCCAATTAAGTCACTTGGTTTTTTTATATCAGCTTGTTTATTTGAAAAAACCATTTTTATATCATTTAATGGGAATATTAAACTATAATCATCCCAGATTTCTTTTTTCATTTATTAATTAATTAATTTTTTACTAATTCAGTTCCGTTAAAGTACCCAATAGTACCCATCTTATTTATTCTATATTCTAGAACTCGGACAATCTTATTTTCATTATTACTAGGTCCACCTAGTTCAATTAATGAAGACGCGCCCATATATAAATCTCCTTTTTTTAGAAGACTTTTAAATTTTTGTCTTGAATTTGAACTTAGTTTTATTAATGAATTAATAAAATAACCATGATCATACCCCATAGAATAAACTCTATCTAATTCTGAAGATTGTGTTACCCCAAATTTAGGATATTCAGAACTTAAAACAGTAAGGCCTTGCAAATGTGGACCAATAATATCCTGACTCAAAATATCAATATCTATCCAAGATTCATTACCAATAATTTTAGTATTTAAATTATACATTGGAAGTTGGGTCCCAATAAAAGATAGGTTTGATCTATCAATGGGTATATATATTGCGTCAATAGTATTTAGAGAGACCTTTAAAGAGTCTCTTCTCGTCATTTTATTATTACCATAATTATTATCATCTTCAGGCATATCTATAAAGTCTGCAACATCTACATCAAACAATGCATCTAAACTATCAATCACCATATCAAGATATTCAATATTAGGATCTTCTTTTGGTAATAATGACCATGCAATTTTTCTAATAGATGAAAATTGTCTACTTATATTTTCGGGTTTACCATAATACCATTCAGTCACAACGGGGTCAATGCCCAATTGATTTAGTTCTAAAATAAAATTATCAGCATAGTTTTTATTTATATCATCAGCTGGTGCTAATACTGCAATATTTTTAAACCCTAGTATGTTAACAGCGTATTGAGCTGATAATTTTGCCTGCGCTTCACTACTAGTTGATAATAAATATATATTGTCTGATATAATTGGTAGTTCACTATAATTACTTTTAGACAATAAAATTGGTATAGGACTAGAGTAACTAGTAGCAGCAATATTAGATACTTCTGATAAGTATCCTAAAATTGAAATTATACTTCTATCTAAATTAATTGACTTAAGGATTTTCAATGTCGCTATATCATTACTTTTATTATCATATATCTTAAAATGTGTTGATAAATCATACTGGTAATCAACCGCCATACCTGACAAACCCCTTAAAAACGTTTGCCCTTTGAATCTATCTTTTCCTGATAATGGGAGGATTACTGCAACAACACCGTGGATATTGTTTTCATCACCAACAAAGCGATTTAAACCATTAAATAATTTTTCATATTGTAGTGGAAGAATGTCTGATTCAATTACGCTTAACGACAATTCCATATCATTCATATTGCCATCTAAAAGAGACCTGTAAGACCTAGCTAAATTTAATATTGATCGATTGATTATATTTTCACTCGAGAATAATAATTGTTCAATCTTACTTGAATTTACTCCGATCATTATACTAGACAGGATTCTATAATCAATATTATACTGCATAATTGAATCTTGCGCTTCATCTCTTATAGGAATTAACTGTTCTAACACATCAGAATATTTTTCTTTATTTATGAAAATATCACTTAATAAAACTCTTACATTTAGTTCATATTTACTTCGAGGGTATTTATTCAAAAAAGAGTTACATGTCCTTTGACATTCGACAATCTTATTCTGAAAATATTGCGATTTTGCTAACATTAAATGTGAAACAGGATCGGAATAGTTTTTTCTATCAATAAGAATTTCTTTAAACTCAAACTCAGCTAGTTTATATCGTTTAGAATTATAATGCCTAAAAGCCAAATCAAAATGATCAGTATATGTAAGTACACTATCTAATTCTCTTCCAAAAATAAATTGTGTTATAAATAAAAAAATTGATATTATAATTCTAATCATAAATAATTAATCAAATAAAACACAATTACATAGAAACTAATGTACCATATTCAAACAACAAATATTTCTTCTTCCCTAAAATATTACCATAAATCCACTGTTCACTTACATTATGCCTACTTGAAGTGTTATTTATAGTGTTTGGATTACCAATAGATGCCCTTACCTGTTCTTCTTTCATTCCATATTCTAATTGACCATTTATAATTTTTCTAATCATATCACTCCCCCAACTTTTAGGAATAGGATTATCAACAAAATAATAATTCTGTTTTCCTTTAATCTTTTTTTGACCATTATATCTTACAAAAGTATTGAAATCGTTATCTACATTTAGCTCTAGCCAAATCGGCCAATCCCTACCTCCGTTTTGAAATACTTTTATACCATTTACTATTGCTTTATCAAACTTATTATATTTCAATATAGTATTATTAATATAAGCAGTATCGCTATCGATTATATTTAACCATATAAATTGACCAATCATTTTTTTTGCTTCATTTTGAATTTTTAATCTAGATAAATGACTAGGAAAAGCTTTGTCATCAATCTCCCAATAATTTTTTTCCCATTTATATTTTCTTCCATTTTCTAATTGAATAACCAAATACTCTTTTTGATCTTTAAAATAATTACCTAAAACTGTCCCCTTACTTTGTTGTAATCTAAAATAAGAAATCGTCTTATTTCCCTTCAACCTTGACCAACCTCTATTAATATTTTTTTGTTTTAAAATATTACTACTAACATCAGAATAAAAAACTGTTTCACCTGACCATTGATTTTCTAATATTAAATAATCTAAATCACCTTTCTTGCTCAAATTGCAAGAAAATGTCTGAATAATGAAAAAGTTAATAAAAACAAGGATTATAGTTCTTCTTATCATATAAAAAAAATATTCTATTTTTAAAAAGGCTTAGTCCAGCTTTCTAATATACCATTTTTATTAAATTTTAAAGTAAATTTTTTGAACCCCCATATTTCATCTCCATTTGAATATTTACCAATTCTGTCTGGATTACCAATATCATTTTTTATACTATTTTTATTTAAACCTTTTTTAAGATTTTTCCATTTATTATCTAAAAATTTATTAATTGACTCGTTTTTTAATTCTGCGACTTGCCTTTCTAGACTGAAAATCCTTTTTTCCAATTCAATTATAGGAATGTTATTAGCAATTATTTTATTATTATAGATATATGTTAGAATAAAAAGAATCAATATTTTTTTTAACATGATTTACTCCAAAATAGTTTTGAAAATTTTTAATTAAAACCTTATTTATAATTTAAATACGGAATATTTTTTTCTAGCATAAATAATGCTTTTGTATCTGCTGAATATTTATCAAACGAATATGAAACATTTAGATTAAATAAATATGAACTATACGCCTTCCCAAAACCATTAATTATGTTATATAACAAAATCGAATTATTATTCAATTCATCTATTGAACAAATATCGTCATGAGAAAGTTCTATTTTTTTAGTTAATGAAAATAATTCCCTTCTATTTTCTTCTAACTGCATTGATAATGTTTTTAAAGAATCTATATAGTAATTATAAGATATATCTACGTTATTATATGGAGATAAAACACTATTCTTTATTGTTAAGTAATTATCTCTAGCCCTAATAATATTATTAAACATATTATTTTTTATTTTATTAATATCACCATTGCCCTGCATTAAACTGATGTTTATTAGAAAGTATATCAAGAATAAATACAAAAACTTCATGAATTAAAATATAGTTTGATTCATTTTATGGATATGTGACCTCAGGAACTGGAGGATTTATAAAATATAGTCCTTCAAATTTACCTCCAGAATAGAAAATGCCCTCTTGCATTGGACTCCCATCAACATACCACCACAACCATGTTTTTAATTTGTTGTCATTTTCATAATGACCTTCAAGTTCTTTTTGACCATTATCATACCAATTAGTTTGATAGCCATGTTTTTTACCATCAATGAAATCTAATTCAGACCATTTTTTACCGTTAGAGTGCCAACTCAACCACTGACCATCCCTACCATTTGTAGGAATATTCGTTATTTTATTTTTATTACCACCATTACCATTTATAAATTTTCCTTCAGCTTTTTTATTCCCATTTTCCCAATAATAAGTCCATTTACCATTCATGAAACCTTTATTATAATTACCATTATATCTTAGTTTATTATTATTTTTATAATAAACTTGAACTTTTCCATGTTTTTTGCCATCTAAATAAGTAACAACCTGTTTTTTCTTTTTTGAATCATCGTCCCACCAACTAGTTACCTCTCCTTTCCAAATGCTACCATTATTTAATTTTGAAAGTAATTTTCCTTTTATAGACCATCTAGTAATAATCTCATTTGTAACCTCATTATTACTATTATAAATAAATTCTATTGTTGATTCTATCTGCCCTAATTCATGATAATTATATTTTTTCTCTTCAATTAAATCACCATTCGAATATTTTTTCCTTAGAAATTTTCTACCCTGCTCGTCCCATTTTATTATTGATCCTTCAAGCTGATTATTTGAATAGTTTTCAACTAATTTTTTATTACCATTATTATACCAATAAGTTACAGGCCCTTTTATTTTTCCATTAACATATGTAATCTCAGATTCTTTTTTACCATTTTCATACCATTCTATCTTTTTACCATTTTCAGGCTTACCATCTTTGTATAATATTTTTGTACTATCAATTCTATCTGGTGAAAAATAAATCCAATTACCAACCTGATTACTATTTTTATAATTTCCAGAAAAGTATTTATTCCCATTTTTATACCATTGATTCCATTCTCCGATTAACATATCTTCAGTATACTTACCCTGTAAAAATATCTGACCATTCGCATACCATTGTGTCCATAATCCATCATATTTTCCATTAATATAATGACCTTCTATTTTTTTTTGACCATTTTCATACCACTGCTGATGAACTCCATTTATTAAACCACTCGTAAAATACTCTTGCTCTTTTTTTGAACCACTTTCATACCAACTAAACATCAAACCATCTTTTTTTCCATTTTTATAATTTTGTTCTCTATATTTCTTGCCATTTTCATACCATTCAATAATTTCCCCATCATAACCATCATCAATATAAGTTCCAGTAGATTTTTTTCTACCATTATAAAACCAAGATCTAAAAGAACCATTTTTCTTTCCACCTTGATAACTGTATTCACTTACTTTTTTACCTTCATCTGACCAATTTATTTCCTTACCACTCTTTAAACCATTTCTATAGATAGTTTGTATTTTTTTATTCGTATTCTCATACCACTCTATCCAGACACCTGTCCTTGCATTACTTCTAAATATTCCTTTTGATTGAATCACTCCAGACATGTACCAATATTTCCAAAGACCACTTTTAATACCATCTCTATAAAGGCCTTCTTCTTTTAATTGACCATTCTCCCAATAAATTGACACTTTCCCGGTGAATGGATTTTCTTCATTAGATTTAAATACTACTCCATCAATTTTAACTATTGATGGAATTATTTTATCCGATTTTGCAAATAGATTATTTATTAATAATAAAAAGAAAAAGAAAATAGTTTTAGTCATTGTCTAAATATTAACAAACAATTACCTTAAAACAAGAAAAAGCCTGTTAATTTTTCTTAGTTTTAATTTTCGCTGTTAAATCATTTAGCTTTGAAAGTTTTGCCCACTTATCACCGTCGCTCATGCTTAGCAACATTTTTTTTATAAATATTTTATATTCTTCATTTTGACCATCACATAGCTTATCTATAAGTCTATTTAATTCTGATTCTTTAGTAGACATAATTTTAAAAGTAAATTATTCCCACTCTATAGTACCTGGAGGTTTTGATGTTATATCATAGACGACCCTGTTTACACCTTTAACATTATTTACAATCTTATTTGAAATCATTGATAATAGATCTGTTGGCATCCTATACCAATCTGCTGTCATACCGTCTATGCTGGTCACAGCCCTTACAGATATAAGATTTTCATATGTTCTTTTATCTCCCATAACACCAACTGTCTTAATAGGAATTAATACAGCAAATGCCTGCCAAATATTATGATATTCATCTGCCTCTTTAAGTATATCTAAGAATATTGAATCCGCATTTTGAAGAATTGAAACACGTTCTCTGGTAATTTCACCAATAATCCTTACGCCAAGGCCAGGCCCTGGAAATGGATGTCTTAATATCAACTCAGTAGGTATACCTAATTTTTTCCCAACTGATCTTACTTCATCCTTAAATAGATCTTTTAAAGGCTCTATTAATTCAAAACTCATTTCATCAGGCAACCCACCAACATTATGATGGCTTTTAATAACATGAGCTATATTCCCAGTACTTATTCCGCTTTCGATTATATCTGGATACAATGTGCCCTGCCCTAAAAATTTATAACTACCACTCTCTAATGCTATTCTATCAAAAGATTTAATAAACTGATCACCAATGATTTTTCTTTTTTCCTCTGGGTCAATAACCCCCTTAAGTCTAGAAAAAAACAATTCTGATTCATCATAAAGATGAATATTAATACCTAAACCTTTTTTTAAAGCCTTAACACAATTTTTTGCTTCATCTTTTCTCATTAAACCATGATCAATCAAAACAGCAAAGCATTTTTCCCCTGCAATTTTATTCATTAAGCATGCAACAACCGTTGAATCAACACCTCCACTAACACCTACTAATATATTTTCATTTTTGACAGTGTTTTTAAGATTTTCAATTTTCTCTTGAATAAAATTACTGGCAGTCCAATTTTTTTCACATTTAGATATATTAAAAAGAAAGTTATTTAATAATATATCTCCTTCTTCCGTATGTGAGACCTCAGGATGAAATTGAGTCGCAATTCTAGTATGATCATTATTCGCTAAAGCAGCAACAATATTATTTGAGCTATGTGCGATAACCTCCCAATTTTTTGGTATTAATGTAACCTGATCCATATGACTCATCCATACTTCTGATGAGCTTGACATATTATTAGTTACTCCCTCAGGTTTATTTATTTTTAATGTTGCGACACCATATTCACCTTCTCCAGTACATTCTACAATACCACCATTATGATGGACGAGGAGATGAAGACCATAACAAATTCCTAAAATTGGAATATTAATATTTAATATATTTTTATCAAAAGCAGGTGCATCATCATTAAAAACACTAGCGGGTCCTCCTGATAGAATGATTGCCTTAGGGCTTTTTGATTTAATCATATCAATAGATACCAAGGGAGATAAAACTTCAGAATAAACATTTTGTTCTCTAACCCGTCTAGCAATTAATTGGGTATACTGGGAACCAAAATCTATTATTAAAACACTCTCTTTTTTAATTTTCTTCATTTTCAAATATTGTTTTTAATTCATTTATATAACTAATATTAGTCATATCAAAATTAATAGGGGTAATACTTACATAATTATTCTTGACTGCAAAGCCATCACAATCTAAATCTTCATCATCATCATTAATTTTCCCCGTCATCCAATAGTATTTACGACCACGTGGATCAATGCGTTCATCAAAATTATCATCAAAATATTGCTTACCTTGAGAAGTAACTCTATATCCTTTCAAATCTTCAGGTTTACAGTTAGGTATATTTACATTAAGTATCGTACCTGTTGGTGGTTTATTATCCAACAATAAACTTAATACTTTATAAATAACAGCTTTAGATGTTGCAAAACTATTAGGGCTAAATGAATCCAAACTAAAAGCAATAGATGGGATTCCAGATACAGCACCTTCGACTGCTGCCGCTACTGTACCTGAATAAATAATATTATTACCTAAATTGGAACCAATATTTATCCCTGATAACACTAGATTAGGTATTGATTTTGTCAACTTTTTAATTCCAATCTTGACACAATCAGCTGGTGTCCCAGAAATGGAATTTCCTTTAAAACCATTACCTCTATCTATTTGCTTAATATATAATGGCTTATCGATGGTAATACCATGCCCAACAGCACTTTTTTGAGTACTTGGGGCTACTACAGTCACATCACCAAATTCTTTAGCAACATTCCATAACTCATAAATTCCTGATGAATATATTCCATCATCATTAGTTACTAATATTTTCAATTTAATATATCTATTATCTGATACAGTCTATCTTTCAATCGATCTCTTGTCACAATCTGATCAATAAATCCTTTTTCAAGTAAAAACTCCGAGCGTTGGAAACCTTCTGGTAAGTCTTGACCGATTGTTTGTTTAATTACTCTTGGACCCGCGAAACCAATTAACGCTCCCGGTTCAGCTAAGATTATATCACCAAGCATACCATAACTAGCAGTCACACCTCCAGTTGTTGGGTCTGTAAGAATGGATATATATAGACCTCCTTCATTAGAAAATTTTGCAAGTTGAGAACTTATTTTTGCAAGTTGCATAAGTGAGATTGCTCCTTCTTGCATTCTTGCTCCACCAGATTTGCATATTATTATTAATGGGATTTTTTCGTCTCTAGATTTGACTATTGCTCTAGAAATTGCTTCGCCAAGCACAGAACCCATACTACCACCGATAAAATCAAAGTTCATAACACCCATAATAATAGATTTATTATTTATATTACCTCTATAAAACTCTATTGAATCAGTTTTGCCAGATTTAAGATAAGCATCTTTTAATTGATCATCGTAGCCACGATTAGCTGAAAAATTGAGGAAATTAGTAGATTTTAATGAACTAAATAATCTTTCTGATGTTCCTTCATCAATAATTAAATCTAAATACCTTCTATAATGCATGCGGAAATGATAATTGCAATGCCTACAAACTGAAAGGCTTTTATCAAGCTCAGGTTTAAATAAAATTTCATTGCAAGATGAACACTTTTGCCATAATCCATCTGGTATAGATTTTTTATTTTTCTCTTTAATTTTTTTATCTTTACGTTTAAACCAATCCATATTATTCACAAATATTTTTTGTATTGCATTATAAAAGCATCACTACCATCATTATAATAGTTTTTTCTAATATCTATATCCTTAAAATTAAGATTAGAATAAATCTTTCGCGCTATAAAATTATTTTTCTTGACTTCCAAAAATACGCAACTATTATTAGGAATAATGCTTAGAAAACAACTCACCATCTCACCCCCTATACCTCTATTTTGAAAGGATTTATCAATAGCAAGATTAAGAAGATTGATTTCATCATCACATCGCTGCTCAATCAAAAAGCCTACTATTTGTTGTTTAATCTCAGTTATCCAAATAATTTCATTAGAGTCTTTATTAAATAGTCTTTTTAGCATTGATTCATTCCAATATGGTTTGTCGTATGCATTTTTTTCAATATTTATAACTGACTTCAAATCAAAGATTTGACCTTTTCTAATAATCATTTTTTCTTCTTTACAACAAAAGGCGAGACATAATTAGGCACTAAATCATAGGGTTTATCTATAACTAATTTATTATAATTAATACTAGCGAGTAGACCGACATAAGAAGAAGATAGATTTGCCTCAATGAAACTATTCTCTTTATTAAGCACCTCGCAATTCAATTGAAAAACATTTTTTACATTATTTATATATTCAAATACCTCCTCCCATTCATACACTTCAATATCACTCCCTGGATATGGAATTTCTTTTTGCCATTTTATATCCTGAAGAAAGACACGTTTTGCATGTGAATAAATTATCCCTTTATAAGGACGACTATCTTTTAGAGAATAAGCCAGAGACATCATTGTAGAAATTGGAATGATAGGGAGATCTTTAGAGTACGCTAAGCCTTTAGCAAAACTTAACCCAATACGTAAGCCGGTAAAAGATCCTGGTCCAATGCTAATAGCAATAGCATCAATATCATCTAAAATAAACCCTGTGATATTTTTCAGTTTACTATAAAAATCTGGTAATATTTCTGCATGCTTCTTTTTACTACCCTCTTCTATAGTTTCAATGCAAACACCTTTTGAAATAAAAGAAACACCACAAATATTAGAAGATGTTTCAATAGATAAAATGTTTTTTTTACTAGTCATTTAATTCATCAATACCAGTAATAGTTAACAACCTTTTTTTTGTATTTCCTTTAAACCTTGAAAATTTAATTTCTATACTATCTACAGGAATTAATTCTTCAATAATATTGGCCCACTCTATCAATGTAACCCCGTCATAAGGCAATAATAAATTTTCACCACCTAAATTTAAAAATTCTTCAATACTGTTAAGTCTATAACAATCTACATGGTATAATTTCATTATAGAGCCAAAATACTCGCTGACTAATTTAAATGTTGGCGACCCTACATGTTGTTCAACTCCCAATCCTTTTGCAAAACCCTGAGTAAATGTAGTCTTACCTGATCCCAAATTGCCATTTAAGGCGATAATACTTCCTTTTTTTATTTTTTTTGCCATTTCACTAGCAAAACTTTTTGTCTCAAATTCAGAGTTGCAATCTATTTCCATTATCTATGACCTTTCATTGTTAAGACTGGAACTAGTAGCTCCTCCATGGAAATTCCTCCATGTTGAAAAGAACTTTTTAACTTATTTTTATATTTATTAGCATCATTAGGATATAAAAAATAGGCATCATTTTTTGCAATTAAATAATTAAACTGTGGCCCAAGAATAGGTAACCTGTATTTCTGTGGCTCATTTATCACAAATGCATTCTTATTTTTTGTTTTTAGATTCCTTCCATATTTATATCTAATACCACTAGAAGCATCTCTATCTGCTGATACCATTATATCTTTATTTACTCTAACACTACCATGATCGCTTGTAATAACCACTTGAAAGTCACTTTTACTTAAAGCTTTTAAAACATCATTAAACCATGAATTTTCAAACCAAGATTTTACAGTTAACCTATACCCCGATTCATCAGGAACAATTTCTTTCAATACATCCATCTTTGAGCTATCATGAGCTAACATATCAACAAAATTAATAACTAGGGCTAGAAAATCATTTTCAAGATGATTATTTATTTTTTTGCTGAATCTCATTCCTTCTTCAACCGCCCAAATTTTATGATAATGGACACGTTTGTTATTGACATTATGTCTATCTAATTGATCTAATAAAAAATCATATTCATATTTATTTAATCCATTTTCATGATTTGTAAAAAGTTTTTTTTGCTTAGGATACTTTTTAATTAGTTCGTCAGGATATAATCCAGAGAAAATTGCATTTCTAGAATACGGAGTTGCAGAAGGTAGCAATGATAAATGATATGATAATTCTATATCAAATAATGACTCTAAATAAGGAGATACTGAAAGTAGCTGGTCGAATCTCATACAATCAACGACTATTAAACAGACTTTATTTTTATCATTTATTAATGGTAATATATGATTTTTAAATACACCTGGAGATAATATCGAATCGTTATTTTTTTTCAATATCTCTTCATAATTATTTTCAATGAAATTCGAAAATTCTTTATTACAGCTTTGCATCTGCTCAAAAAGAATATTGCTCAAACTTGTATCATCATGATCTTCAAATTTTAATTGCCAGTTTACTAGCCTTACATATAAATCCCACCAGTCATTAATTGTAAGCATACTATGCAATTCATCATTAATTCTTTGAAAATCTTTTAAATAATCTGATGTCGTTCTATCCTCAATAATTTTATTCTTTTCAAGAATTTGTTTACATGCACTCAATATTTGATTCGGGCTTACAGGTTTAATTAAAAATTGATTTATTTGTTGAGATATCGCTTCATCCATCAACCACTCATCCTCTGATTTAGTTACCATAATCACAGGGATAGAGATTCGATTTTTTTTTATTTTTTTTAAAGTATCAATCCCATCTAACCCAGGCATGGTTTGATCCAACAAAATTAAGTCATATCTATTAGTTTGATTTAAAATATCTGCGTCATTTCCATTAGTAGCAGTAGTAATTTTATAACCTCTAGTCTCTAAAAAAAGAATATGTGGTTTTAGGTGATGAATTTCATCATCTATCCATAGTATGTGACCTTTTGAATTCATAACATAAATTATATTTTCATTAATATTTTTCAACCAACTATTAGTTGTTGTTTAAAATATTATATTTATTTAGTAGTCATCCTCCAAACCCCATCCCAATCATTTTTAGGAGGATCTGATAAAAAATACTTACATCTTTTAATAAAAACTTCTGATGGATTTGTATCACGACCAACGAATTTATCTTCTAATTTTTGTGATTTTTGAAAATATTCTAACGCATTTTCCCAGTCTTGCTTAAAGTAATAATCTAACCCTTTTTCAAAAGTTTCTATAAGATCTAATGATTTTTTATTAATTAAATCTCTTGTCTCAATAAGCTCATATGTTTTTACAGGTATATTCTTACCTTTCACACTTAAAAAATCTAAAAATCGAAATACATATTTATCATTTGATGCTTTATATATATTTTCACCAACAAATATATATACCCCATACTGCTTAGCTGCAGGCTCCAGACGAGCTGCAAGATTAACAGTGTCACCCATCATTGTATAATTCATACGCATCTCTGACCCCATGTTACCGGTAACCATTTGACCAGAGTTCAACCCTATCCTATGCTGCATGCTATACACTATATCAGGCCAGTCATTTTCTTTTTGCCATTTATTTCGAAGGTCATCTAACCTGTTTCTCATAACAAGTGCCGTTGAACAAGCTTTTTTTTCTTGGTCTTTAACTGGTGCAGGTGCACCATAAAACGCAACAATCGCATCACCAATATATTTATCTAATGTTCCTTGATGCTCTAACAATACGTCTGTCATCTCAGTTAAATATTCATTCATTAGCTTGACCATTTTATCTGGTTCTAATTTTTCTGAAAAAGTAGAAAAATTTTGAATATCACTAAAAAATGCAGTATGATAATCCTGGACGCCTCCTAATTCTGGTGCTTGTTTTTGTTCATACATTTCATCTATTAAGTCTGGTGATATATATGTTCCAAAAGTTTCTTTTAGAAACGTCTTATCTTTTTGCTCATGCAAAAATTGAAAAATAACATTACTCCCATATGTTAAAAAAATACCAGCTATTGGTGCGACTATCGGCATTACATACGTTTTACCTGGTTCAGGAAGACGAACTAAAAGGCTATCATAAAAATATTCATGAATTGAGTTTGGTATTATACTTGATATCATAGTTTTAAGCATCCATAAAATATCATTAGCAAAAAACCCCAAAGCTAAACCAACATAAATTCCAATTTCTAAAATTATGATAAACCCTGCTAAAATAGGATGAACATCAAGCTTCCTAAAAATGATGTATGCAATAACACATAAAAAAGAAATAACCAAAAAATGTACTGATGGATAAAACCTACCATCAACCAAAAGTCTTGTAATGCGAGATCCAAAAACACTAATATAATTATTGTGCAACATAGTTTGAATTGCATTTGCATGTGTCTCCATACCTGGCGTATCCTGCGTCTGGCCTAAATAATTATAAAAGGGTGTCGATTTGACATCATGCAATACCTCCACAGATGCACCAATAATGACAATCTTATTATAAAAAGGTGATTTTGTAACATCAAAATTTGAGCCAATCCCCATTATTTGCATCATTTCAATTCTCTCATTATCGTCTTCAATAGCTAATATCCAATCCGGTATTTCTCCAGGTATAAATTGACTCATCCAATCTAAATCATTATCCCCAGGCAATTCAAACTCTCTTGTATCAAGTATTTGATATAAAGAAAACCTTGGGAAAGTATTCCACGGGGGATAATCAGTATTTGAAAGCTTATAACCTGATGGCGGACCATAATAATTCACTAAAAAATTATTGGTTTTCCCATGAGCCGGTATTGATAAAGGACCGAACTTCCATAATAAGTTTTCTCTTTCCCAAATTAGCTCTGTAGTGTCAGCTATCCCATAATACTGTTGTACACAACTCAGCCCTAATGTAAAATATGGTTTGCTCCTTTCTATATCATCATCAAAAAAACCAGCAATACTATATTCTCTTGAAAAATTATCTATATCTTTTATATCATTAATAAGTCCAGTACTAGGATTTGCTTCCATAATCAATTTTACTGGTTCAGCAATATATTGAGATGGCGTTGTCAATGGCTCACGTACCATTTTTGTATTCATTACAACTCGAGTTCCCTTTAAATGTGCATTTCTAATAGCATCTGAAAAAATCACATCTCCATGACCGGGGATATGCTGCCTTAAATCTGAAGGCCAATTATTACTAACGTTTCTTAGATATGTTGATCGCGCATCTGGGGAATCAAATTGTATATCAAAACCAACAACCTTAGCACCGGCTAAGGATAAATTATTTACTACTTTTGCCCAAATGTCACCTCTTGGATATGGCCATATAATATTACCCTCTGAAAGTATACGCCATGTCTCATCATCTACATCAACAAGGACAACATCTGTTCCTAAATTAATAACTGTCGAGTCAGAAGCTCTCCACCCTGTTAATGGACCACGAACATAATTAAATCTATAATCATATGTTTTTAATTCTAAAAAATCAAAAAAACCCAGCCAATGCATTAAACAAGTTAGTAGAATTGAACCTAGAGTTAAACTCAAGTCAATTTTATGAGCAATTATATAATTTTTAATACGTTCCATCAGAACCTATAATTCATTGAAAAGATCAAACCAGAATTACTTGTAGACCAGATTTCACCTCTATTATCAGTCTTTCCATCATTATCATTATCTATTCCGTCATCCTCATTTGCTTTAATTCTATTTAACCTCATATTGCTTTTTGCACTAAAAACCAAATTATTGATAATATCCCAATCAACTCCCAATTTTAATCCAACAATCTGTACAGAACTTTCATCCGTCCCATTTGTCATATAATCGGCACCAGAACTTATACGAATACTATTGTTTTTTAAAGAATAGGTGCAATTAATGCCTACTGATGTCCAGGCTATTTCATTTTTAGTCACGATAAAATTTTGATCTATCATCGGCATAAAAATTTGTGTTTTATTGAAATTTAAAACAGTACGCAATGGAAAGGGAAATCTACTTGAAATATTTGCTGAAAATGTTCTAGTATCAGATTTTTGGAAAAGAAAGTCATCTTGACGTGGACTATCTAAATATTTTTCATCTGTCGCAATAATATCTTTATAAGTAATTGAATTATAATTAACTGCTATCGTATTACTTATTGGTCCCAAACTACCTGGCATATTTATTGAAACTAAAGTATTTAATGCCCTGGAATCTTCTCTATTATCTTTTAAAAACTGTCCCAATGAATCGACCTCAACTGAATCCACACCATTGTTTTTACCAATTATTTGCATATTGAAAACTATCGAAGGCGCACCTGGGCCTGGTACTAATGTCGTATTCAGCATGAGGGTATTCGTTTTAAGTGGATTTAAAACGGTTTCACCTAATTTATTATCTTTTTTGCTATAGCCTACGACAAACATCAACCTCCGACCAAGAAGAGCAAGCCTATCTTTTATTGTAAACTCCCTTATATTATTTGTCATATATGGATTACCAAAGGTATAAAACTCTGGTCCAACTTGCTTGTACTCTACCAATAAATTATTTAAAGTATAACTACCCTTTAATCTTACATGTAAAGCAGAGGATGGCATGTTAATTATAGCCCGAAATGGATTTTTTTGCATTGTCACTGGATCAACTGGAGAAAAAGGAGTCATAAATTCATTTATTGTAAAAAGATTTTTATAATCATCAGGATCAGGAACGCCATCTAATGAAACATCTAAAATCTTACCGTCTTTTAAGCTATCTAACTTTGTATCAAGCTCATCTAGTGTTAAAGGGCCATTCCAAATATTATTATTCGTCAAACTATAATTCCATGCTAATTGAAAAATAATATTTCTATTATCTAATGCAGTCTCAAAATTAAAACCAGCCACAAAATTCTCTCTTGGTTTTACACCAACCCAATTATTTTCTGGAATCATTATTGAATCACCATTAGATAAAGATAATTGTTTAAAATCACCATATTTGTATTCACTATTATCATTAATTAATTCATTAAAAATATATGCTGAATCTAAGGTGGAGTCTATTGCAGTAAATGTAAACATTTCCTGGTCACTTATACTCATGGGCATCTCATCAAAATTGTCACGTGCCTTTAAAAAATGTAGTCCTCCACTAAATAAGCTGAAAACAGTAAATGAAAGACGGGCAGCGCTAATACTCTGAGGGAATGTATATCCAGTCCTATTCAAATTAAAGATTCTACTTCCATCAGGGTTAATCTCAGTATTGTTCGCTAAGAATATATATCCACCATCTACTTTACCACTTTTGTAGTTTACTTGTTCATTTAAATTACCATTAACGTATTGAAAGTCTAACCAAGGTAAGTCGATGTGAATATGACGCCCCCTTACTCGTTTCCCATCTAATAAAAAAGGAGATAAAGAAGGATATACATCACCATACTCTAATTTTAAATAATCAGTGACCTGTAAAGTCAATGTTTCTCTATTAAGGGGTTGAATAAAACTAGACTCCCTTGAACTATTACGATAAGAATACCTCGCTTTAATCCAACTAAGCTCACCATCTATTTTTCCATTATGCGATTGTTCTTCTATGCCAACTCCCGATGCTGAAGTATTTGAATTATTCGCCCCTATATTACCTTTATATCTAAATGACTGAGAAACATTTATCATGGCTTTAGTAATATTAAACGACCATTCAACTGGAGTAATATCTAATCCATAAGAAGTTTTAAATAACAACCTAACAAAATGAGGCCCAATAGATAATTCGGTTGGTGTTAACGTTAAAATACCATCATCCAATATAGACCTTTTGGTATAATCTTTACCATCAATCAAAACTCTATAACTAATTGTATCTACAGCCTCAGTATTAAATAAAGATACAGCAATAACAACCTCATCTGGTCTATTAATAGACCCAGATTCTGGAGATAATATCAATATATCTGCGTCAACATAGTTATCGCTCTGAATTTTATTTATTTTTGGTGCATCAATTATTTGTCGTTCGGACTTTTTACTTAAAACATTTATAAATAACGGATTTTTAAATGGATTCTCATTATTAGGAACTGATATACGTCCCCATAACTTTTTATGTAAAATTACCACATATTCTATTCCATCTGAATCCACGTTTCTGCTAGGTATGACGCCCTCCCAATTTCCATTAACATATTGCATAGAAATTTCCTGGTAACTCATTTGCCCCTTAGATCTAAAAAACAACATACCTGATACAACTGGATCTGTAATAAATAATGTAACAGATATATTTATATCTTCCCCAGAATTAACAATGCTCGGATTTTTATGATAATATTGATTAGTAGATTGACCATGAATAGCATTATTCATGCATAATAGAGAAATAATGATAATAAACCTATTGCTGAGCAACGACATGGTTATAATTTTACTTGATTTATTTTTTATAAAAGAAAAAATTATTGATAATCAATAATAAATACTTTTTGCTCACCATTTGGACCCTCTAGATAAATCCTTAACTGCGAAGGACCTTCTTGAGATGAATCGCTAGGATCTTCTGGAATAGATGAAGCATTCGTCTCAGAAACTCCTAATTGACCATCTGGTGTAGAATTTCCAGTCATTCCAGTAGTTATCATAACCTCTTGACCAGTTTCAGTATTCACTAGACTGACCTGTCCTTCAATTCCAATAACTTGATCACCTAGTAATTCATCTACAATCATCCAAAAATCTGTTCCCTTTACAGATGCAACAGATGTAGGTGTTTGAATAACAAAGTCTACATTTTGTTTTGTAATAGACGCCCTTATTGTCCCACCATCAATATTGATTTTTTTTGATATATCTTTTGTTGTTTTTCTACCGTTAATAACAGCCTCTGAATCTTCTTTGATTTTAAGCATAGATTTATCATCAATAAATATTATTGCAACAAACCCTGATTTACCCGTTCGTATTTTATCACCATCTTCAAGAATACTTCCCGCTCTAAGATTATTGAAATCCTTTTTCCCTACCTTCATTATTTCAGCAATACCTTTTACTTTTGTCGCGACGGCAATTTTATTAGAATAGACAAAACAATTTATTAGAATAATAAATGTCAGCAGTGTTTTTCTTGAATCATAAAACATCATTATTCAACCTGCACAGATTTAATTTGATAATTCTGACTCATTATTTGTTGCAAAAGATTGGTAATTACAGATTGATCTACATTAACACCATTAACTTCTATCTGTCCATTTGGAATAAAACCTTCAAGCGATTTACCTTGCCCAAAATAATTATTAAACTCATTGGGAATAGCCTGTTGCAACATCATTAACAAGGGGTCTGTAATAACACTATTAGTTTCTATAGTTCCAGCTTGCCCAATCTTAAAAGCCGATATCGGAGAAAACATATCCTCCGAGCCAGCTGTAGTGGGAAGTGTAATTCTAACTTGCCAACAATAAATATTACCAGCATCCAATGGATATGCACCACTAAAAGGATACTGAAAACTATTTACATTATCAATTTGCCACCAATCTTCACTTTGATTAGAAGGAAGAACTCTCTGGTCTTGAATTGCATCTTCAAGTCCACTATGAATGTCAGAATTAAATTGAGCAACTCTAATATATGTCTCACATCCTGCACAAGGGGGACCAGAAGACCATTGAAAGATAGGAAAGCTGGTGTAGAGCAAATTATCTGTTGTATCACTTAATGCTCCTCCAGGATATTCTAAAGTAATAGGAACTTGAGATTGGATAACAAAAGTTTTCGAATCATCAAATACCATTGACAAATTATTTTCATTTACCCCAGCAAATATCGAAACACTAAAAGTATATTGACCATCAGATAATTTTCCACTTGTTAATATGGTTTGCATAATTGCTTCAGATAAAGCTGGGTCTAAAACATCAATTAATTGACCCTGTAATTCAATTTGGTTTCCAGAATTGTCACTAACATATGTTAATTCAGAAGATAAATCTCTATTATCAAGATATAAATCATCTTGTATTATAAATGGGTCTGTTTCAACTTCTACAATTGTAGCTTCATTATTAATACCCAAGCCAGGACTTATAATACTAGCTCTAAATCGTATTTTTAGATAGATAGGATATATGTTTGATTCAATTGAATAATTAAATATTTGAACATTAGTCCCACCAGTTCCAACATCAAAACTACTAACATAGTAGGTTGCATATTCATATATCTCACCTTGAACATCTACATCCAATGACTGAGATTGAAGACTACTAACGATAGATATTATAATAGCAAAAATTGTTATTGATTTCTTAAAATACATAATTTGTTTATATGTTAACCATTTCAATTTAATATGTACTCTATAAATAAAAAACTCTTCTTATAAAGAAGAGTTTTTTAAAAATTCCCGGCAACTTCCTACTCTCCCACGCTGGTTTCCCGCGCAGTACCATTGGCGCAATGAGCCTTAACTTCCGAGTTCGG
>NHJO01000025.1 GCA_002169695.1 bacterium TMED217 | reverse complement strand
GCAATTGGTGGATATGAATTAAGCGTTAGTCAGGTAACAGTTGTGAACCATACTATAGAAGAATATCCGATATCGAATAAAAATCATGGTGCTGATTTTTTAATGTCTAATAGGCATTTATGGCTAAGGTCAAAAAGACAAAACTCTATTATGAGAATCCGGCACCAAATTGTTAAAGCTATTCGTGATTTTTTTGATGACAATGAATTTACATTAATTGATTCACCAATTTTCACTGGTAATTCAGTAGAAGGAACAACGACACTTTTTGGTGTTGATTATTTTGAGCGTTCTGCTTACTTAACTCAAAGTGGACAATTATATCAAGAAGCTGGTGCAACAGCATTTGGGAAAACATATTGTTTTGGTCCATGTTTCAGGGCTGAAAAATCAAAGACTCGTCGCCATCTGACAGAGTTTTGGATGGTTGAACCTGAAATGGCTTTTGTTGAGCTTGATGAGAATATGACTTGGGCAGAAAACTTAGTTGGATTTATTATTCAAAGAGTTTTAGAGAATTGTTTAATGGAATTAGAAACCTTAGAAAGAGATATCTCATTACTCGAAAATATTATTCCTCCTTTTCCAAGAATCACTTATGATGAAGCATCAAAAATTCTTATTGAAAATGGAAGTGAATTTAAATATGGCAGTGATTTTGGCGCCCCTGATGAAACTCTACTTTCGGAGCAATTTAATAAGCCTATTATGATACATCGATGGCCAGCAAATATTAAACCGTTTTATATGAAAAGAGATGGCCATAATAACGATTTAGCATTAGGTGTAGATATGATTGCACCTGAGGGTTATGGAGAAATAGTTGGTGGCGGACAGAGAGAAGATGACATTGATATTTTGATTAAAAGTATAAGGCATCATGATCTTCCATTGGAACCATTTCAGTGGTTCCTTGATCTTCGCAAGTACGGTTCAGTACCTCATTCAGGGTTTGGTCTTGGACTAGAGCGTGTTGTGGCATGGATATGTGGTACCAAACATATAAGAGAGACTATCCCTTTTCCTAGAACTATGGCGAGGCTCGATCCTTAATGGATTATAAAGCGCGTATTTCTGTTTTTGGAGGTCGTGAGATAACTAAAAAAATTTATAATAAGACTTATAATCTCGGAAAATTATTAAATGCTAATAAATATCTTGTATATTGTGGTGGAGGTAAAGGTGTAATGGAAGCAATAGCAAAGGGTGTTTATGATGATGGTGGTCAATGTGTAGGAATTTTAAAAGGTTTAAATACTGATGAAATGAATCCCTATATAAATATTCCTATCGCTACTAATATGGGGATTACTAGAAATGCGTTACTAGCATATAGTTGTGAGGCTTCGGTTGCTATAAGTGGGAGACATGGGACTCTAAGTGAAATAGCATATGCATTGCAGCTCAACAAACCAGTTATTGGCTTAGAAACATGGGATATTGCTGGTGTTCAAAAAGTTGGTGCTGAGTCTGAAGTGATAGAAAAGCTTAATCATATATTTATTTAAAATTTTATGAAAGTATTAAATGCTAAGGTATATGGAAAAGTTCAAGGTGTTTTCTTTAGAAAATACACATATGATTTTGCGACGAGGGTTGAATTAGTTGGTATTGTAAAAAATTTAGAAGATGGGACTGTTTTTATAAAAGTCTCAGGAAGAGAAGAAAATCTTAAAGAATTTAAAAAATATCTGCAAAATGGTTCGCCTGATTCAAGGGTGGATAAGATAGATTATTCTTGGGAAGATTCATATGTTGAATATTCAATATTTGAGATAGAATATTAATGAAGATTGCTCTTTGTCAGATCAATCCTACTGTCGGATCATTTAGCTCTAACCTTGATTTAATAGAAAAACATTATAATGATGCTAAAAATAAAGGTGCGGACCTAGTGGTCTTTCCTGAGATGGCTATAACTGGTTATCCTCCTCAGGATTTATTATGGCAGAAAGATTTTGTTACAAAAAATTATCAGGAAGTTGAAAAACTATCAGAATTTTGTTCTGTCCCAATGATTGTAGGTTATGTAAGAGCTGAAAATAATAAATTATATAATAGTGCTGCTCTATGTCAAGATGGGAAAGTAATCAATAGTTATGACAAGATTTTATTGCCTACATATGATGTATTTGATGAGACTAGATATTTTACTTCTGGGGAAATACCTGGCATATGGCCTATAGAAAATAATGGCAAAAAAATTAATGTAGGAATTCAAATATGTGAAGATCTATGGGATTCTGATTATCACATAAAAGTTTCTAATGTTCAGAAAAAAAATGGTGCGGATATTATTATTAATATATCAGCTTCACCTTATAGTAAGAATAGATTAAAAGATCGTGTTAACTTAATTAAGAGGAAAGTAAAAGAATTACAGGTACCTATGCTTTATTGTAATCTTGTTGGAGCGCAAGATGAATTGGTTTTCGATGGATGCTCTATCGCTTTTGATAAAGAAGGTAATTGCATTGGACAGGCAGCATCATTTAAAGAGGATATATTATTAATTGACCTTAATAATAAAAACAGTATTAATATTAATTATAAATCTAGAAATGAAAATATTTATGATGCGTTATGCCTAGGCATAAAAGATTATTTTTCTAAATCTGGGATTAAAGATGCTGTCATAGGTCTTTCTGGTGGTATCGATAGTGCTGTCGTCGCTGCTCTAGCATGCAATGCATTAGGAAATAATTTTGTTCACGGTGTTTCTATGCCATCTCGTTTTAGTAGTGATCACAGTAAAGAAGATGCAAAACAATTAGCTGATAATCTAGAGATTGATTTTAAATCAATATCAATTAATGATATGGTAATATCTATGGAGGAAACTTTGTCACCACATTTTAAAAATAATATTAGAGATACAACTGAAGAAAATATTCAGGCTAGATCTAGAGGAAATTTACTTATGGCGCTTTCCAATAAATTTGGTTGGTTAGTCCTATCAACTGGAAATAAAACAGAACTGGCTTTAGGATATTGCACTCTTTATGGAGACATGAATGGAGGGCTTTCAGTAATCTCTGATTTAAATAAAAAAGATGTTTATTTACTCGCTAATTGGATTAATGAACACAAATCAAATGTTATACCGTTTAATACGATTAATAAACCACCATCTGCTGAGTTAGCACCTGATCAGGTCGATCCCTTTGATTATGATTTGGTCTCTCCTTTGGTAGATTCAATTATTGAAAAGAAAATGACAAAGAAAGAACTAATTGATGATGGATATGATAAGAAAATTATTGATTTTGTATATGATAAAATCATAAATAATGAGTATAAAAGGAGACAAGCACCAATAGGAATTAGAATATCCAAAAAAGCTTTTGGTGCAGGAAGAAGGTTTCCAATTGTAAATCATTACCAGAAGGATTTAATATGAGAAAATTTTTCAGTATATGGTTTTCACTTTGTTTAATAACATTATATAGTCAATCTTCTAATTCAAACCTGCCGTCTGAGTTTTGGCTGGGTCTTTCAGATTCTGAAAAATTATCTTTTGTTAATGGTGCGTATGGAGCAATCAGTCTTCTAAAGAAAAGTCATAAGGTTGAGGTGGCTAAACAATATCTACATGATAAGAATTGGATACAACCATACTATATTGAAAGGTTCTATAATATTGCTGATGAATACGTCTCTGAAGAGGCAGGGTATAACTTATCTATTATAATAATGCATATGGATGCTTTATACGCAAACTCTGATAATCAAAAAATACCAGTATTAGAAGCAATGAGAGTTGTCTCTTTAATGCAAGATGGATTAAGTGATAAAGCTAATTTTAGATTATTACAGCTTCAAAGAAAATACTAGTTTTAACTTTTTCTATTATACTGCGTCTAATATTCTAACCAGCTAAAAGAGGTTATAAAATGCGCTACATTAAGATTATATTATTTTTAGTTATTTCATTTTCTTTAGCTTTTCCACATAATGGTAAACATAAGAGGAGGAAACATAAGAAAAAGCATCCAGTTCATAAAGTACATAAGAAACCAAAAATAAATATTAGTTTAGGTTATAATTATATGTGGCCGAGTTGGAAGTGGAATTATAATTATTGTCACCGACCTCATAGTAAAAAGATAGTCGTTGTTCAAGATAAAAGTAATTCTGATAAATATGTTAGTGTAGATGAGATTATTATGCAAATAGAAAAATTAGCTATTCTTAAAGAAAAAGGTATGATCAGTGAGAAAGACTATGAAAAAAAGAAAAAGGATTTATTAAAACGTATTTGAGCATTGTTAATTTTAGTTGCGAAGTTTTTTACCTTCTAACTAATTAAAATATTTTGTATATAATCATATTTTCATAATAAATCTACATCCTGGCTCTGTAATTTCAGGTAATGAATAAAGATTTATTAAGAAACTTTTCAATCATTGCTCATATTGATCATGGTAAATCTACTCTAGCGGATAGACTATTAGAGGAGACCAAAACTTTATCGAGAAAACAGATGCAGAACCAGGTCTTAGATAGTATGGATTTAGAGCGTGAGAGAGGCATCACCATTAAAAGTCATCCTATTCAAATGCATTATAAACATAAGGATGAAAAATCATATGTATTTAATCTTATTGATACGCCAGGACATGTTGATTTTACCTATGAGGTCAGTCGCTCATTGGCTGCATGCGAAGGGGCTCTTTTATTAGTTGATGCGGCTCAAGGAGTTGAGGCTCAGACAGTTTCGAATGCTTATCTTGCTATAGAAAACGACCTTACTATTATTCCAGTTGTTAACAAAGTGGATCTGCCTTCTGCTATGACACAAGATGTTAAAAGTCAAATTATTGAACTAATAGGTTGCGATGAGGATGATATAATTGAAGCAAGTGCAAAAAGTGGGCATGGTATTGACTTAATTTTTGAAGCGATAATAAATAAAATTCCGCCACCTTCCAATAATGATCTTGATTTAACAAGAGCATTAATATTTGATTCAACATATGATAACTATAGAGGTGCGATTCCTTATGTACGTGTATTTGATGGTGTTATTAAAAAAGGGATGTCGATAAAGTTTCATGCTCATGGTGAAACATATGAGATTACGGAGGTTGGCCACTTTGTTTTAAAGATGATCGAAGCTGAAGAGTTGAAATCTGGTGATGTTGGATATATAGTCGCGAGTATACGTGATATGGCCCATATACAGCCGGGAGACACAATAACATCTAGGGATAGTCCTTGTTTAGAACCGCTATCAGGATATAAAAAAATTAAGCCGATGGTATTTTCAGGCTTATATCCTGTTGATGGAGACGAATATGACCAATTGCGAGTTGCTCTTGAAAAACTTAAGCTAAATGATGCATCATTAGAGTTCTCACCAGAAACTAGTGAGGCACTTGGTTTTGGATTTAGGTGTGGGTTTTTAGGTTTATTGCATATGGAAATTATACAAGAGAGATTAGAGAGAGAATTTGACTTAAATCTTATTACTACTACGCCAAATGTTGTTTATGAGATTTTGCTTAGAGACGGAGAAACAATAAAAATAAATACACCATCGCAAATGCCAAGCACGGGAGACATTGATAAAATATTAGAGCCTATGGTTTCTGCAGAAATATTGGCTCCTAAAGAATATATTGGAGCTATAATGACTCTGTGTCAAAAAAAGAGAGGTATTTATAAAAATACAAATTACTTATCTCCTGAAAAAGCTCAAATATATTATGATTTACCTCTCGGTGAGATAATATTTGATTTTTATGATAAGCTTAAATCATTATCAAGAGGCTATGCATCATTAGATTATGATTTTAAAGAATTCGCTCCTGCTGATCTTAAAAAACTAGAGATTTTAATGCATGGTGATTCCGTAGATGCTCTTTCTTCAATATGTCATTCAGATGATGCTTATCATAGAGGGGTTGCAATGTGTAGCAAACTTAAAGAACTTATTCCTAGGCAAATGTTTGAGGTCGCAATACAAGCATCATTAAATGGCAGGATTATCGCTAGGACTACGGTAAAAGCGCTTAGAAAAAATGTAACAGCAAAGTGTTATGGTGGTGATATAACCAGAAAGAGAAAGCTCTGGGAAAAACAAAAAAAAGGTAAAAAAAGAATGAAAATGATTGGGAAAATCGAAATACCGCAAGAAGCATTATTAGCAGCTTTGCAAATAGGAGAAGATTAAGTTTTATTTTTATTTGATGTCGTATTTTTTAAGCACTAGGTCATCGTTTTACTCATTTTTATTTACAATTCCTCTTTTTATAATTTACGAAGTTGGTATTTTATTTTTATCAAGTGATGATATAATAGTTGTTAGAAATGGGGCAGATTTTTTAATGAGAACTCTCCTTGAGTCATTTGGTATTTATGGCTTATATGGTCTAGGAGCTATTTTTTTAGTTGGTTCTATCTTTACATATTTCTTCTTTATGAAAGATAAGAATAAAAATAATATACGTGCGAATTACTTATTTATAATGTTATTTGAAAGTATATGCTGGGCTTTTGTGTTATATTTTTTATTATTCAAATTTATGCTTGTACTTATGAATCCCATAGGTAAAACAATAATTCAACAGGTAACACTTGCGATTGGAGCAGGAATTTATGAGGAATTTTTATTTAGGGTTTTGTTGATTGCTGGTTTATCAGGTATAATTGATTTTGTTTTTTTATGGAATGTTAAGATAAGAAGAACAGCCGCCTTAGTAATAGCAGCTGGTTTATTTTCAGCATTTCATTTTATGGGCGAATATGGTGACTATTTTTCAATGGAATTATTTTTATTGAGATTTTTTGCTGGCATCGTTCTTGGTGCATTGTATTTTACAAGAGGGTTTGGAATCACAGCATACACGCATAGCATATATGATTTGATAGTATTAATTAAGATTACAACCTACTCTACTAATTAAATACATAGGTAGATAGATTTTATTTGGAACTATTAATTAAAAAGATCGTTTTATTATTGTAATTATTTATAACTGTAAAAGATAATAATATGACTACATTTGCTACAGTACATTATAATAATTTTGATTAACTAAATTGAAAATCTAAAAATGTTTCCCGTTGTTCTAGAAATTGGTCCAGTAAAAATTTATTCTTTTGGCTTAATGTTAGTAACAGCCTTTTACACCTGCTTCTTTTTATTGCATTTAGAGATGAAACGACTCAAATATGATACTGAAATTGCTTCAGATATTATATTTTGGGCGGCTATTGGAGGAGTTTTAGGCGCAAAAATATACTATCTCATTGAAAACCTTGATCGTACAATTAATGATCCGGCAGGGATGATATTTAGTGGATCGGGTCTTGTATTTTTGGGAGGCCTTATAGGAAGTACTACATGTGTGACTATAATATTAAATAAACGTAAACTTCCTTGGTTTGTATTTGCTGATGTTATTGCACCTTTAATAATGATAGGTTATGCAATCGGCAGGTTTGGGTGCTTCCTAGTCGGTGACGATTATGGGCTCCCTAGTACATTACCATGGGCAGTATCTTTTCCAAATGGATTGCCACCAACGACTGTCTCGAGTTTTTCTTTGTACTATCCATGGATAGATACTTCTAATTTTACTTCTGAGATAATTACTGTCCATCCTACTCAGTTATATGAATCATTTGCAGGTTTTGTATTTTTTATAATTTTATGGAAAATGAGAAGTAAGATAATAATCCCAGGGAGTTTATTTTTCAGTTATCTAGTTATTGCAGGCATTGAAAGGTTTTGTATTGAATTTATTAGAACAAATGAAAAGTATTTATTTGACATTTTTAGTGGAGCTCAAATCATTAGTGTTATTATGATCTGTATAGGGAGTTATTTTCTTTTAAAACCAATATCGCATGTTGATGTTGAGAAAAATCTATAGAGTTTTTTTTTGTGTAACGTTTTATTGTTGTGTATTACAATCCCAGCCTGCACTTAATATAGTTGATTATAAAAGTTTCCCACCAGAATTAGAAATATTAGATATCAACCCTGATGTTTTTGAATGGGGTGTCGCAGGTAATTTTTTATTGCTAGATAAAATTAATCACCAGCTTGTTAGTATTGGCTCATTAAATGATATACAATTGGTTGGGGGTTTTGGGCGGAAAACAGTGTCTTTTTCTGAGCCTATATGGGTTGGTGTCGCACCAAATGGTATTTTATTAATTGATAGACTGGATAATAAGATAATATCATTAGATTATCGTTTAATTTATATGAATGAGGTAAGTCTTGAGCCTAGGATTTATCCTGAAAGGGCCGCTATTGATAAATGGGGAGCCATTTACATGTATTCTTCTCAATATCATAGTATATTTTTATTTAAGAGAGGAAGCTTAGGTCAGATTCCTCATATAGACTTAAAAAGATATGATAATATTGATTATTGTATATCTCAAATTATGATTAATGAGAAGGGAGATATTGGGATATTAGGGTGTGATAATAGTGTTCACATTTTTTCTAGGCATGGAGATTATAAAAGCTCACATTACCCAAATATAATAAATGCTGAATTTTTGGTGCCTGTTAGAGAAGAATGGCTCGTTTTTAATAAATCTGGTGATGGATCATCAATTTTCTTTAATAGCGAGCTAAAGATACCAGAGGTTAGTATTCCAATATTAGATATAAAAAGTATGAATAGATCTGTCGCTGTATTATCAAAAGACCATATTTTGATTTTAAATGCACAGTTTAAATAGTAAATGTCTATTTATTGGACTCCTGATGATTGGAGCCCTATTTTCACAATCTACATTTATTACCGATACAATACGGTTTCAAGAGAATAAAAATAAATATATTTTAAAAAATAGTTTTATTTATCCTGAGTCAATAAATATCTCAATTGACGATAAGAATTCTCTTCCAGATAGCGTAGACTATGTTAATGGAATAATATATTGGAATAATAGTCATCTCGCATCAAAATCTTTTATTGTAACCTATGAAATAATAAATAAAAACCTCCCTCTAATAATTGGGCCATTATGGAAGGATCTCCCTGATTTGGATCTAAATATGAAAAACAAACCAGAAAAAGAAAATTATTTACAAAATAAATATATTAGCCATAATAATAAATTATATACCTCGGGGACTTTTAATCGACAGATAAACATTGCTACAAATGGTATGTCTGAATTTACAGGTGGACTTAATCTAAATATTAGCGGTGAGTTGGATAATAATATTATGCTTAGTGCTGTATTAAGCGACCAAGATATGTTAATTCAACCTGAGGGGAACACTCGAAATCTTGAAGATATTGACCAGGTTTATATAGCATTGCAACATCCAAACTTTTCATTGGATGCGGGCGACATAAAGTATAAAAATAATATATCTAAACTTATAAATATTGAGCGTAATGTAATTGGAATAAACAATAACTTTAAATACAAAAACTTTTCAGGTAACGGTCTTATTTCTACTACTAGAGGTAAGTATATGTCTTTAGATATAAATGGGATAGACGGTGTTCAGGGGCCGTATGATTTAATGTCAAAAGAAAGCAGTAAAGATATTTCCTTGATCTCAGGATCAGAAAAAGTTTGGCTTGATGGCGAGATAATGACCAGAGGTGCTAATTATGATTATGTGATTGATTATTCATTAGCTGAAATAACATTCACCGCTAAAAATCTTATACATTTTGATTCGGATATTCTTATTGAGTATGAGTATGTAGATGGTTTGTATACTCAAAAGATTACAAGTGGAACATATAAATCGAATCTATCAAAGAGCTTTGATATCGTTACCGGTTTTATGAGGGAGAAAGATAATGCGAATAGCTTGTCATCAGACAGTGAGCTTTATCAAAAAATCGCTAATGGCAAGGTTGGAGATTTAATTATTAATGGTGCCGTTACTGACTCTACCGGAGACTATTATCTAGATGGTGATATTTTTATATATGACCCTAATCGGATAGTAAATGAATATAGTAGATATAAAGTTACTTTTACTTATAATGTAAGAGGGAACTACGAAAAGATAATATCTGATGCAGGGCAAGTCTATTATCAATATTATGACAATATTAGTTTGGGGAATAAGGACCTCTATAGTCCTTATCAAAAAATAAGTGGACCGCAGTCTAAAGATCTATACTATGCAATCGGTAGTTATAACTTAGGAGATAAAATATCTATTTCCACATCTATATCTAATTCAATAAGAGATAATAATATTCTATCAGGCGCTAATAAATCAACAAATGGAGGACTTTACGAGTTTCGTATTGCACTAGACTCTATTGAAACAGAATATGTTACATATACATTGTCTGCAAATAATTTAATAAGAGATAAAAATTATTCATCATTCGGGCTAGATCGAAATGCGCAATATAAACGACATTGGGATTTAGATAGTATTGGTTTAGTGGATGAGAGTGAGTTTACTATGAATTTTTTTTTAGGTGTTGATGATTTTAGTCGTACTTCCTTCAAATATTCTGGCTTGGATATTGGCTTAATTAAAAAAGATAGAATAGCAATTGATCAAAAGATTACTAGTGGAATTTTGACTGGTACTAATTTTCAGCATCAGCGGGTATCATCAGATATTGGTGATTATGAATATACAAATGCTAATATTATATCAAATTTTGGTTATTTTAGTCCATTTTTTCGATTTCGAGAGGAGACTAAGTCTAATACCTTGAGTTATGATATATTGGGTGGTGGGCTAAATTACCAAAAAGAAAATAGATCAATGAGCTTGGGTATTGATAAAAGAAAAGATAAAACTGTGTATCAGCTAAATGATAATCAGTATAGTGAAGATTTTATAACATCTCTTCAATATAATAATCAAAACAGATTAGGTTGGAAAAATAATATAATTTTAAAGAAACGTATAAAAAAATATGGTGAAGAATTGGATAACCTGGATTATGTACTTGGAAGAATGAAAATGTCTTATAAAAGGCCAAGTAGTCCAATATATTTTGAGTTAAATACATCTACAGAAAGGACTCAAAATGAAAATTATTCTATCGTTTATGACTCTATCGGGGTAGGTCTTGGAGAATATAGATATGACCGTGATTTTAATGCATATATTAGAGATCCTAATGGTTCATATATTTCTTATACTATTCCATCTGGGCAGAGGGTAGACATGATAAATATTAATGGCTTCCAAAAAATAGTTTTTGATCTACAAAAAATAGAAGGATATCCTTTTATAAAGTTTAGAATGAATACAAACTATGATTATAGTGGTAAGAGATTTAATCTAAAAAGATTCATAAAGCCGGTAGTGTCATATGGCGACCTGTACAGATCCTATATTCACAATATTATTGAAGTAGATTGGAATTTACAAAGGCCTATAGATCGTTTTCGGGCTTACAATATATTTTCTTATGATCTTCAAGGATATGATCCTAGGGGAAATGATTTATTTGAAAATACTGAGACTGGTTTAGATTGTTATTTAAGTATAAGTAAGAATATCAATTTAAAAATAGCAGGGTTTTCTCATAGTAAAAATATAGAGTCTGATTTTATAAGTATAAGAGATCGTAATATCTTTGGTAGTTGGTATCAGATAAGTATGTACACTAAAAATAAAGGTAATTTAGAATCAGATGTAACAATGAGATTTGGTGGTGATAGAGGAAGGTTCTATGCTGACAATTTTAATTGTGGAGGTCTTGGATTTGAGTATAATGCGAGGTTTTATCTTGGGCAATCTGGGAGTATTCAAACGAATGTGGCTTGGCAGCGTAATAAAGAAGATTCTGGTATCAATATTTTACCGCCCGAGGCTTTAAATGGGCTTACGATTGGTGAAAATATTAATATTAATTCAAGAGTGAATTATTTTTTAAAGAAAGATATATCTCTTTCCTTATCAATTAGCTATATAGATAATTACAGGTATAAAAATCTAATTACAGTCTTAGGTGAGTTTCGTGCGTACCTATAGCAAATATTTAACCTGTTTTATGTTTTTTCAGATTGCAATCTGTGGTGATACTATCAAATTCAATACTCCTGATAGTATTTATATCCTGAATAAAATTGATTCTATCTTACAATCTAATCAATCCTTAAGTGCAGAATATTATCTAAGGTCATATGATAACCAATTTAATAATATTGTTTATAAGAAAAGAAATGTAGAAAAAAAAATAGACACTGTTTTGATGATTCCAAAAAATAATATCAATCAAAAATATTTAAACCATATAGCTGAGAATGTCTCAAATGTTATTATTGACAAGAACTTTTTTGATACCATAAAAAATAAAAAAAGTTTAATTATGAATAAATACTATTTTTTAAGCAGTGAGCCAATCATTGATATTGGAAATTACTCAAATGATGGGGTAGGGATGACGGTTGATTTAGACCCAGAATTCAACAGCCATTTTTCAGGCTTGTTTGGAGCATCAAATAATTCCAATGATAAGTGGGAATTGAATGGTGAGTTAGATATTAAGTTAGAGAACCTTTGGAATACAATGGAGAGATTTGGTTTTTATTGGAAGAAACTAGACTCAACCAATCAGACATTTAATTTCCAATTACAACATCCACATCTTTTCTATAACGGGTTAGGGATAGGTTTGTTTTATAAGTACGAATTAGTCAATGGTCTTTACACTGAGTCAAGTTCTGATATCGATTTTGAGGTATCAAATGCATATTATGGCACATTTCACATTGGATATAGATTGGGTAGAATAAATGTGACAGATCTTGGATATATTAATAGGTATCAAAGGTCTAGCTATAAATCTATTTTTATCACATTTAATCATAATAGTCTAAACAGAAGGTTGTTACCTGATAGGGGTTTGAGATTAAATATTGATTCCAATATTGGGAAAGATACATATAATGATCATTTATATTTTAAAAATAAATTAAATCTGAAACATATTTTCCCATTCATGGGTAATATAAATTTGTGCCTTAAATCAATGATTGAGCAGATCAAGGCTTTAAACGGAAATATTAGCGTTTCAAGAGAAATAAAATATGGAGGAATAAATAGCTTAAGGGGCTATATGGATAAACAATTTAGTTCTGATGCTATATCGATACAGTCAATAGAACTACATTTCCAGAAAAATCAAATTTTTAGAACATTATTATTTTTTGATATGGCTATTTCTAAAGACAAAACACCTAAAAGTAGCTTGGGAATTGGTTTGTATAAATTAACAGGTAAAGCTCTTGTCGAGATTCAATATGCTATCCCAGAAAAAAGTTCATTTATGGATGGGAAAGTGCATGTTAAATGGACTTCTAGATTGTAGTATAAAACTAAAGTCCAAGCTAATTTAGCGCATGAAAATCTTTGATTATATCAAGTTAATACTTTTATTTATTTTCTTCTTAATTGTGTTCGATTGCACTGGGAAAAAAGATTCGCTAGGCATGGATGACGAGATCAGAGTAATCTGCTCAGAAGCAGACGAGCCTCTTATTCGTGATTATTTGATAAAGGTATTTGATGATACAATTTATACGCCGGCACCAGAGCCATTATATAAATTAATCTTTTCTAGGCCACTATATTATCAAGATCTAAAAAGATATGCTCAAGTCATTGTTGCTGCAGTCAATAGAGATAATTCAAATTCAGGCTTTAGGCTGATTCAAAAACTATTGCCTGATAATCAGTTAAATATTGAAGAAAACGATAATCCTTTATTATTGACAAGAGACCTGCACGCGAAAGACCAGGTTTATGTAGTAATCAATGCGATCGATAAAGAACATTTATTTAAAGATATAAATAAAAATAAAGAGCTTTTACGAGGATATTATGATGAACAGTTTATACTAAGAGGGAGTAGGTTTTTATTTAATGACAATCAGATCGAATATGAAGAAAAATTAAAAACGGATTATGGATGGAATATAAAAATACCTTGGGGATGGGAGATAATAAGGAATGATAAAAAAAATTCATTCTTTTGGATGGGCTCTGAATATCCATATCGTTGGATATCTGTAAAATGGGATGATGGTAATATTATTGAGGATCAACTATCTATTGGGTCAGCAATATGGAATTATCCCATTAATAATTATAAAAGTATTAGATTTAATGACCATATGTTTAAACTCGAAAAGATTTATTTTGATAATTATAAAGGTTGGCAGTGTTCTGGTGTTTGGGAATCTAGTGATTCACTAGATGCAAAAGGGGGGCCGTTTTATTCTTATCTATTCTATGATAATAATTCTGATAGAACATTTCATATTAACACATTGGTTCATAATCCAGGTAAACCAAAGGCTGTATTTATTCGGCAGATGAGACTTATTGCAAAATCATTGAGTCCTGGAAGTAAGAATTAAAAATGAAAACTATACTTATTACTGGTGGAACAGGCCAATTAGGAAGATCATTAAGAATGATGCTAGGGAGTAAATATACTATTATCTCCACTGCAAGAAGTAAAAAGCTTGCCGAGGGAGATATTTTTTTAGATGTTACCAATTCAATGCTTTATAAAGATATTTTAAAAATAACAAATCCAGATCTAGTTATTAATCTTGCAGCATTAACAAATGTTGACCTATGTGAAAAAAAACCGGACTTAGCTTACTCCATTAATGTTGGAGGGATTGAAAGTTTAGTTAGTGTTTTTGATGGTCCAATTATTCATATTTCAACAGACTATGTTTTTGATGGGAAGGATGGTCCAAATAAAGAGACTGATACTGCAAACCCTTTGAATATATATGGCTCATCTAAATTAGCATCAGAAAATTTATTATTAGAAAAATCAAAAGATAGCCTAGTAATTCGTGCTAACGTTTTATATGATTATGCTAGTGGTTCATCTGCTAGCTTTTTGAATTGGGTTATTAATTCATTAGAAAAAGAGCAAGAAATAAATGTAGTTAACGATCAGTGGAGCAATCCAACGTGGACAAGTTCATTGGCTATTGTTATTGATAGGTGTATTGAGAAGCGTCTAAATGGGATTATCCATTGGGGCGATGGTGACTGGATAAATAGGTTTGATTTTGCAATAAAGATTGCAGATGTATTTAATCTGAAAAAATCTTTAATTAAGCCCATTGAAACATCTGAATTAGCGCAAATTGCGACAAGGCCTCTTAAAGGTGGTCTTGATTCTAGACTAGCTCAAAATACTTTAAATTTGGAACCTCCTACTATCGAGGAATGTTTAAATACTATATTGGGACAGCAAAAGTAATGAAAATTTTAGTTATATCTCCAACTTACAATGAACGCAAGAACATCAACCGCCTTGTAGAAATGGTATTAGGTGATAACCCTGAGTTTGACCTTTTAATAGTTGATGATAATTCTCCAGATGGTACAAGTGAGAAAGTAAAAGAATTACAGAATGATTATAAAAATTTACATCTTGAGATAAGAGAAAAAAAGTCTGGCTTAGGTACTGCATATATCTATGGATTTAAATGGGCATTAAAACACAATTATGACCGTATAATTCAAATGGATGCTGACCTTTCTCATAATCCAAAGGACCTCCCAATGATGGTCAAACAATTAGATGAATACGACCTTGCTATTGGTAGTAGGTATATTAATGGTATTAGCGTGGTTAATTGGCCGCTAAGAAGGCTTATGTTAAGCTATGGTGCGAACACTTATTCTAGAGTGATTACTGGTATGCCAATCATGGATGGTACTGGAGGGTTTAAAGCTTGGAAATCAGAAGTGCTATCTGACATTGACCTAGACTCAGTAAAATCTCAGGGATATTCATTTCAAATAGAAATGAATTTTAGATCTTGGATAAAAGGATATAAGATAAAAGAAATACCAATTATTTTTTCAGATAGGACTATTGGTCAGTCTAAAATGTCCAAAAAAATTGTTTATGAAGCAATTTTTATGGTATGGAGATTAAGGATATGGAAGATATTTGGATGGCACGTTTAAAATGAAAAGAGTCTCCGTAATCATAGTATCATATAATGTTCGTTCATATTTAGCTCACGCTATTGATGCTATTAGTAGGTCAGATTATATAAATATAGAAATTATTGTAGTCGATAATAATTCTTATGATGGAACCTGTGAATATCTTGGGGAAAATTATCCTTTTATCAACGTTATAGAAAATGATGAAAATGTTGGATTTGGAAGGGCTGTGAACCAAGGTGTGAAAATCGCTTCTGGGGATTACTATCTTATTTTAAATCCTGATACAATTATTGAGGAGGATACAGTTTCTTTGCTTGTCAAACATTTAGCAGATAATAAAGAAGTAGGCATGGTAGGACCTAAAATCTTAAACGCTGATGGCACTCTCCAATTATCTTGTAAAAGATCTTTCCCAACATTGAGAGTTGCGCTTCCTAAAATTTTAGGTTTAGATCGAATATTTCCAAAATCAAAATGGGCTGGAAAGTATAATCTAACTTATTTAGACCCTAATAAAAACCACTCTGTAGATGCAATTAGTGGCTCCTGTATGCTTATAAGGTCTAAAATATATAATAGTCTTAATGGTTTTGATGAAGATTTTTTTATGTTTGGTGAGGATTTAGACCTTTGTGCTAGAGTGTGGGAAAACGGAAATGAAGTACATTATGTATCAGAGACAAAAATAATTCACTATAAGGGTGAGTCTGTTAAGACAGCACCTTATGATAGTAGAGAAGCTTTCTACCATTCAATGAATATTTTTATGAATAAACATTATTCATCAACACTCGGGTTCCTTACTCGTTTTATGATTTCGATAGGGATTAGTCTAAAAAAAATCTTTTCTATTATAAATGAAAAAAGATCTCTTTTTATATCGTTAGCTATGGATTCATTTTTAGTTATCATTGCGTTTATTATTGCAATTAATTATAGGTTTTCAAATTTAAACCCTATAATTGTTAGCAAGGGTCTTGTTCCTATGGTATATGTATTGCTTTGGATTTCTATGGGAGCATTTTTGCAAATATATTCTAGGTATATCCTATCATACTCCAGGGCATTGATCTCATCCGTTACAGGATTTTTGATTGCAGTTCTTTTTACCTACTTTTTTAAGCAATATGCATTTTCCAGGCTTGTTATCATTATTGCTTCTTCGATTATAATATTTTTCTTACCAGGTTGGAGAGTATTACTTCATTATCTTATTTCTAGAGGGTACTTTAGAAGTGTAAAGCAATCTAGGTCTCTTTTATTTTCAAGAAAATCTATTATAGTAGGTGCAGATGCTGAGGGAATAAGAATCGCAGAGAATATAATTAAACGATTTGATAGTGGGCTAGATCTTATAGGCTTTGTTGATCATGAATATCCCTCAAAAAGCAAAGATCTACCCATACCTTTCATTGGTAATGTTGAAGAGCTTAGACAGATAGTCAATAGTCATAGCATCTGCGAAGTGATATTTAGTACATCAGCTTTTACGAATAAACATATTCTAGATATTATGGATGGTACAAGAGATCTGAGGTTAATCTACAGGATGGTACCAAGGGAACAAGATATTTTACTAGGAAAAACGAATATTGAGGACATTGGTGGTATCTCGTTCGTAAACATAGAGTATAATCTCTTTTATCGTTTGCACCGAATCTCAAAAAGGATATTTGACCTGATGGTTTCTTTTATTCTTTTGTTAATATTCTCGCCGATTATATTTATTTATTATATACTAGGTAGATCGATAAAAATGCAGTTTTGGGGTGAAAATGATATAATAATCGATTCTGTAATCTTTGAATCTGATAATGAATTAATCAGAGATATACCTCTATTGTTTAGTGTGCTTTACGGTAGCATCAGTCTTGTTGGGTCATCAATGATAGAATCGAGTGAACGCAATCCTGGCCTATTATGTCAGCCAGGTATAACGGGAATTGAGAGAATACGTAATATCAAATTAGATCCAGATATAAGGAAAGCTGTTGAACATTATTATATACAACATCAAAACCTTAAATTAGACCTTGAAATCATAATAAAGACTCTATTAAACGGATAGCTTTCATTATTTTTAAACATTATATAAAATATTATGGATATTTAATATGAAGTATTATTTAGAATTTGAAGAGCCAATAAGGTTGTTAGATGAAGAAATCCATCTAAAAGAATCTATTCTAGACCCTACGTCTGATACCAAAAAAGAGATTGCTCAGCTTCATGAAGAAAGATTGAAAAAAATTAATAAAATCCACTCTGGATTAAATAGATGGCAACGTGTGCAATTAGCACGACATCCTCAGAGGCCATATTCATTGGACTATATAGAAGATATTTTTATTGATTTTGTTGAGATACATGGTGATAGGTTGTACGCTGATGACCCTGCTGTAGTATCTGGGTTTGCAAAAATAGGTAAGCAAAAAATAGCAATAGTCGCTCAACAGAAAGGTAGAAATACAAAAGAAAACCTACATAGGAATTTTGGTATGATGAAGCCTGAGGGATATAGAAAAGCGATGCGGGTTATGAAAATCGCTGAAAAATTTAAACTACCTGTGGTTACATTTATGGACACGCCTGGCGCATTTCCAGGAATCGGTGCAGAAGAGAGAGGGCAGGGTGAAGCTATTGCAAATAATTTATTAGAGATGTCTTCTTTAAAAGTTCCTATTGTATCAGTTGTTATCGGAGAAGGAGCAAGTGGTGGCGCACTAGGGATTGGACTTTGTGATAGGTTCTTAATGATGCAGAATACTTGGTATTCAGTAATAAGTCCTGAAGGGTGTGCTTCTATACTTTTTAGGGATGCTAGTAAGGCTGAAGAAGCTGCTGAGGCTTTAAAAGTCACGCCTGACGATATGATTGAGATGGGTATCTGTGATAAAATTATAGCAGAACCAAATGGTGGAGCACATAGAGATATGGATTCATCTGCAAAGAATCTAGAATTGGCGATACTGGACGCGATCAATGAACTTAAATCTGTAGAAGGTGAATCGTTTATTGATCTTCGAATAGAAAAATATGATAAGCTTGGAGTTTTTGAGACGTTTAAATGATCTCACATGACCATCTTGTAAAAATATACTATAAGGACGTTGATCAAATGGGGATAGTATATTATTCTAGATATTTGGAATATTTTGAAGCATCTAGAACTGAGTTATTGGCATCTATTGGTCTAGGCGTTACAGATATAGAAAAAAATGGAATAATACTTCCTGTTATTTCAAGTCATTGCGAGTATTCTAGAGGTGCTAAATTTGAACAAAAAATTACGGTTCGATCAAAGATATCGTCTATCCCAAGATCAAGACTGCATATTGATTATTATGTTTTTTTAAATAATGAAAGAGAAATTTTGGTTAGTGGTTATACAGAGCATGCATTCATAAACGATAAAGGCGTTGCCGTTAGAGCTCCTAAAATGATTTTAGATTGTTTCCGTCAAGAAGGACTAGTGGCTATTGGAAAATAAATTTTTATTCTGTTCATTCTATTACAGGTCAAATCTTAAGACAGGTGCAAACAAGAGGTTTGAGAATATTATTCTTTCCTTTAAAGAGTATCTTACAAACAATCAGAAAATAGTAGTCCTCATAAAAAAGGGAAATGCCTCTAATGTTTTTATTGATAAAAAAATAGAAGTCCACGAGATTCCGATAGCTCCATTATTAGATAGATTCTTTACTTTTATTATGTTCTCAATGAAACTTTTATCATTAAATAAAATGATAGTAGTGTCTGATTTTATGCCGATTCCTCTGATGGCACTATCAAAGCACATCCATTTTCAATTGATACATGATATTAGAAATTTTACTGAATTTAAAAGAGTCGACTACTTGTCAAGTGGTCAAAAGATCCAAAAGAGGCAATGGAGTAAATGCCAGAATATTCTTACGGTCAGTAATTTCACAAAAAACCAGTTAATACAAGAATGTGGCATCAGTAAAGATAAGATATTTGTGTCACCAAATGGTATTGATGCCAATTATTTAGATATGATCCCGAATAGGGCCAGAGACATAGATATACTATATATAGCCACCTTTGAACATAGAAAAAATCATAAATTATTGATGGAAGCGTTGGAGAATTATAAAGGTGAAAAAAAGATAAAAGTGTGTCTAATTGGGAAAGACCTTGGAACTAAGAAAGAAATTATTTCCAGGGCAGATCTATTGAGAAATAATGTTGATGTGGACTTCATTGATAATATAAATAATGAAAAAGAATTAATTGATCATTATAATAGGGCCTCTCTTTTTGTCTGTCCCTCTTTATATGAGGGATTTGGCATGCCAGTCATTGAAGCTCTTTCAAGGGGTTGCATGGTCTTATGTACTGACATTGAAGTATTTCAAGAAATTGGTGGGGAAAACATACAATACTTTCCGTCGAATGATTCAGGTCAATTACTAATGCTTATAGAAAATAGTTTAAACAAAGAAAATAAAATAGGAACAGATAGTCAGTTTTTTGAAGTATATAAATGGAGTAAAATAGCTAAAGATCTAATGGGCCTTTTTAATCAAAAGATAAATAATGTAGAATGAGAGTCACTATGAAAAAATTTAAAAACCTACTGTCAATATTTATTTCTGCCTTGCTTTTTATTAGTTGTGATGATAGAGCTACCTATACCTGGAATAAAGATTCGCTAGATAATATCATTAATGAGAACGATGATAAAATGATCCTCGTTGACTTTGAAACAGACTGGTGTGTTTGGTGCGATCGTTTGGATGAGGATACGTATTCAGATAACAGAATAATTGAATTTGCTGAGCAAAGTTTGATATCGATAAAAATAGATGCTGAAAAAAAGGATGGACCTGATCAAAAGAAAAAATATCGTGTCCGAGGTTATCCAACTATTTTATTATTAGATCCATCTGGGAATGAACTAGATCGTATTGTTGGATATCGGCCGCCAGAGGAATTTCTTGATGAATTAATTCGAATCAAGAAAGGTGAGAATACCCTTGCTGACCTTTTAGCGAAACATAAAAGTAAAGTAGAACATAACCCGACAGAATTATCCTTAGCAAGGAAATACATATCATTAAACTATCCTGATTCTGCAAAAAAACATTTGGATAATATTTATAACTATCAGAATAAGAAGAGCCAGCTAGATTTTTCTATAGTTTTTAAGCTTAGCCAAATGTATGACCAAGTAGGGAACGTTGAAAGATCAATAGATATATTAGAGCATATTGTAGATGGCGGAATAGATTCTTCTGACACTGCTTACTTTTATGGTATCTTATTTAGGTCAAAAAAGAATAATGATATTGATGAGCTTTATCAGTATGTGAGTTTTTCAGAAAATGTAGAACGAAATAAACAATCTTATTGGCAAATAATCAGGATGTTGAAAAAACAAAATAAGGATCCTGAACTAGAAGCAGAGTGTTATCTGAAAGTTATCGACCTGTACGATAGTGATTATAAATATTTAGCAAGTTTGCTAAATAGTTTCGCATGGAGGATGACAGAGCTAGAAAAGAACTTAGATATAGCTCTAGAAAAAATAAATCTTGCGCTTACTTACGGCGAAGATATAAAAATGCTAGATACAAAAGCAGAGTTACTGTGGAAGACTGGCATGACTAATGAAGCCGTACAAATTATTGATAAATGCATTAAGCTTGACCCGGATAAAAAATATTACAAAGACCAGAAGAATAAATTTCTGGGTTTATCTACTTAATAAAAAAAGTTTCTATTATCAATGATCTCCGCGTTATCCTTGAGATCATTCAGCCATGTCTGAAGATTCTGATTTTGTTTTCTAGTAAGCATTGTACTTTTAAGGGTTTCTTTCTGAACCTCATATTCGGTAGAATCTATAGGAGAGATGTCTTTCACCTGAATCAGTGCCCAGCCTCGCGCTGTTTCAACTGGTCCTAATAGATCATCCGCTGATGAATTTAATAGTGCCCCTGTAATAAAGTTTCCTCTACTAATTGATGTAAATCCTTCACTGATCGTTTTTGTTTCATCTTTTACATTATCATATCTTTTTTGTTTATCCATAAGAGCTTGGAGCGATTGGTTAGTTGCATTCAGATCAATTACTAGTTCATCGATCATATCTCTAGAAACTGACTTCTGTTTTTCTTTTTTTACTTTATTTAAGATCTGTGGTTTCACTGTGTTAAAGTCTTTGTATCCGGCTTTGATCGTACTATCAATATGAAATACCGCATAATATTGGTCATTTTCTAAAACTTCTGATACTGATTCAATTGGATTGTTAAATGAAAATCGAACACCACTTCGAAGAGCGCCTAGGCCTCTAAGACGAGAAGATGAACGGTCTAGGTTATCTTGAGTCTGTAATTGAAGGCCTTGGCTTTTTGCCGCAACTGTAAATCCAGAATCCTGCGCATCGTAACTAAAAAGGGTAGCTGCACGCCTTAGATCAGAAAGGGTAGTAGGGCTGGCCTCTATTTTAAGCAATATATGAGAAGCAAGGACTTGTTCTTTTCCTTTTTCTGATTTTTTATCACGCACTTTGATGATATGACTCCCAAAACGTGATTCAACAGGTCCGAGGATATCTCCTTTAGACGCTTTAAAGGCAGCCTCTTCAAATGGTTTAACCATTTGACCTTTTCCGAACCAACCTAGATCTCCACCATTTTCTTGACCGCTTGGGTCTTGAGTGTATTCATTAGCAAGATCTGCAAAGTCTTTTCCTGCACGAGCTTTTTCAAGTATATCATTTACGAGATACGTATTATTTAAACTATCTTGAGAAGATGGACTCTTTTTCCAAGAAACATAGCTAACAGTGCGTAATTCTTCGTGCTTAAAATCAGACTTCGATGCATTATACTCATCTAAAAGTTCTGTCTCTGATGGCTCGATCTTATCTTTTTGAGCTTTGTCATGTGTCACGTGAATTGCATCGATTGTGTATTTAACATTCTTTTTAATGAATTCATTTCGGATATCATCTTCTGTCACAATAACATTCTGATTGAGATATTGAGTAAGCTTGAAATTTGGAATGTAAGAGGTTCTCATCCAGTTTTCGATCGGTGTCCATTCGTCTCCTTGAGGGGAGGCAAGTGCAGCAAGATATTTTTCTGGGTCAAATTTCCCATCTGTTTGAAACGTTGGATTGGTCTGCAAGAATTGTGGTGGATTTTCCCTTAGGTGATATAGTATCTCTTCATCGGTAGCCTGTAGGCCTAGCCTTTCTATTTCAGAGTTGACTAGAACCTCTTGGAGCATGTTATCCCAAGCTTGTTTTCTGGCTCTATCGTATGAAGCATCATTGATCTGTTGGCCATTGGATCTTGATTGGTTTATCTGTTGATTTACAAGATTGTTAAAATAATCAGGAGATATATCATTATCATTAATGCGTGCTATGACCCTTGTTGGATCAACCCTTCCAACCAATTGGTCAATAATATTTGCTCCACCAACTAAACCTCCAACAGACATACTCAGAAGGAATAGAAAAAGTAAAGCCCAGAGCACTACTGTCATTCTCTCTCTTAGTGTGGTCATTAAACCCATAACATTTCCTCAGAACTAAAATTATTAAAAACCTAAACCATAGGTGGCCGCAAATTTAGACTTTCAACAAGCATGAAACAATGAGCAAGAGTAAATTTTAAATAATGTAATTTTAGCCTTAGACTTATAGTTATAATGGAACAAACTATTTTAGAAAACCGTGATAAGATCATTTCATGTACTGACTGTTCAAGACTTGTGTCATTCCGAACAGAGATAGCAAAGCGGAAGAGAAAATCTTTCATGGATTGGGATTATTGGGGGAAGCCTGTTCCTGGTTATGGAGACCCTAGCTCTAAACTAATGATCCTCGGATTGGCACCTGCTGCGCATGGAGGGAATAGGACAGGCAGAGTATTCACCGGTGATAAATCAGCCGATTTTTTATTTAGGTGTTTGTTTGCCGCTGGAATGTCCAATCAAGCTGATTCTGAATCCAGAGATGATGGACTAGAACTAGATGGGTTTATGACCGTTGCTGTGAAGTGTGTTCCACCAGGTGATAAGCCAACTGCAGAAGAACGGAATATGTGCGCCAAGCACTTAGCCAGTGAGATTAATCTTTTGCCAAACCTACAGATAGTGCTTGGGCTGGGAAAGATCGGATTTGAATCTTTTTTACATTATACTCGAAATTACCATACGATAAAAATGAAGGACTATCCCTTTAAACATGGAGTAGGATACAAGCTTCCTAGTGGCGTAAACCTTTATGGATCGTATCACCCCAGTCCTAGGAATGTTAACACAAAAAGAATAACTTTTGACATGATGGTTACTTTTTTGAAGAAATTAAAAAATGAGATATAAAAATATTTTAATCATATTATCTTTTTTTGTAATAGCTGGTACTCTTAGCGCAGACCCGGGTCCATGGTGGGAGGTGAACTATGATTTTGATATAGAATACCCACGTATGGGCAATTACAAGTGGGAAAAAGGATCAGAGAAGATCATCCTAAAAGGCAGCGGGGTGAATAATAGATCTTTCTATTTAGTAGATCTCGCAGTGGGCGATACTACAATATACCTAGATAGCAGTGTTTTTAACTTTGATGGTGCATCTATCCCAATCTTAAAATGGGGTCTATCGAAAGATGGCAGTATGATGCTGATCCAGTCTGAGAGAGATAGAATATGGCGTCACTCAAATATGGGAACTTATTATTTTTTAGATATTGACCAACGAAAGCTCTCTAAAGTAAGTAGCAAAAATGATAGGCTCAGAAATGTAAAAATATCTCCTAATAATAAGTGGGTTAGTTATATCAGAGAGGATAATAACCTCTACGTTTATAATATTTTCAGACAAAGAGAAAAAAAATTGACCAGGACAGGCTCGGAGACATTGTTGAATGGGCACTTCGGATGGGTTTATGAGGAAGAACTTAGTGGATATGATGGCTATAGATGGTCTCCAGATGGCAAGTACATTGCATATGTAGAAGAGGATCAGTCAGAGGTCGGTAGGTTCAATATGGTAGATGAGTTGAAGCTTTACCCGGAGATCCAGGAGGTGTTTTATCCAAAAGCCGGTACGACCAATCCAACAATAAAGATAGCGGTTATCAATGTCCAAGGCGGTGGGAAGAAATTTATAAAAATAGATTCTGATGCAGATGTCTACTACCCTTGGTTTGAGTGGTATGACAAAGAGCAGCTATGGATAATGAAGCTAGAAAGATTGCAGAAGAAGTGGCAAATGATATACGCAAATGTTATTAGTAGTAAAGTAATGAAAGGTGTACGCGAGGAGGACCCTAATGGATGGGTCGAACTACATGGGTCAAGCCAGATCCTAAAAAATGGTCTATTTATTCATATTTCTGAGCGGGATGGATACCAGCATATCTATCTGGAGCGTCCGAATGGACGCTTTACAGTTCCAGTAACAAGCGGAGATTGGGAGGTTAAAGAGATCAAACACGTAGATGAGAAGAATGAGCTGGTCTACTTTACCTCAAATAAGAGATCTGTTATTGAGAACCATCTTTATTCTGTTCGTTTTGATGGTACGAATATGAAATTACTTACTCCAGAGCCTGGGTATCACTCTGTATCGGTAAACCCCAATGGGAATAGCTTTATTGACTCTTACTCATCTATCGATCAGCCTCCTACCATTAAATATAGAAGCACTGGTGGTGAACTGATTCGTGTTCTTGGAGAGACCGACCTATCTGGATTTAATATTAAGGAGCTATCAAAACCATCAGTCGTTCGTTTTCTTGCAGATGATAATCAGACCCTTTTAAATGGTCTCGTTACGTTGCCTCAGGATTATAAAAAAGGAAAGAAATATCCTCTAATAGTATACGGGTATGGTATGCCTGGAACCCAGATAGTTTATAACAGGTGGCAGGCGGGATTTCAACAGTTTTTGGCCAAAGAGGGTTTCATCGTTTTCTCAATGGACGCCAGGGGTATGTCTGGAAGAGGAAGAGACTTCAAGAATCTCAGCTATGGAGATATGGCGAATTATCTATCCAAAGACCACGCCACAGGCGTTCAGTGGTTGATTAAGCAGGGCTATGTGAATAAGGATAAAATAGGAGCATGGGGATGGAGCGGTGGTGGATACTTTACCTGCCTGATGCTCACAAAAAATTCTGATCTGTTTGGTGTTGGTGTTGCTGTAGCTCCTGTAACAGATTTTAGGTTATATGACACGGCATATGCGGAGAGGTATATGGGTCTTCCACAGCATAATGTTTCGGGCTATGACTCGACATCTACAATGACCTACGTAGATAGATTGAAAGGCAAGTTGATGCTCATGCACGGCACCTACGATGATAATGTTCATGCGCAAAATACAACTAAATTCATAGAGGCATGTATTCGAGCAGATAAGCCGATAGATGTGATGTACTATCCAACCAGAAACCATGGTATTTATGGCAATAATGCAACAAAACATGTTTATAAGAAACTCTTCGAATATTTCCGACTTCACCTTAAAATAGGCTAAACAGGACTGCGGAATAATTAGTCAGTTCTTTTTATTTTTATTATTATGGCAGAAAAAAAAGTAAATAAACCGGTCAAGGTACCTACTGAAAAGCAGGTAACCCTGCTTGAAAAGCTCATGGTTCATGAGCTACAGGATGTGCAGAAAAAAGCACTGGCTATCGTGCTCAGTATTTGGAAGAAAAAAACGATACAGCAGATATCCTATATTATCCCTGAGCTAACAGAAAAACAGATCAGGTATACGATGAAACGCTATCACGCAAATCCGACTCAGTATCTCCAGGCAATGTACGACCGCTGGTCAAAGCAGAGGATGGTTCACGAGCTAAGGAGTGCGCATGATAAATGGGCCAAGCGTCATCAGACTAAGAAGACATTTGACCTTTCTGTACGTGGATTTTTTAATCAATACAATAAACCGCTTCTAGCTCAGCTCCAAAATCTTGGTAAGAACAAATTATTTATAAAGGTCCATGATGCATACGCACATGCCGGGATCAACCCCAATTGCCACTTACCAGCGTCTTACGGTTCAAACGAAGACGCAGAGAGACGTAACTGGATCGAGACACTGAAGATCATTGCAGCGACCTATGGAGATAGGGTTCTCGCTTCTGAGTATATGAATCCCAAAGACAAGGATGACAGAAAATTTATACGGATACCAGATAAGATCCGATATCCAGGTACAGACTTTCCACTTTCACAGGCAGAGAAAACACCTGAATTGAGAGTTCCATTAGTCTCTGTGATGCAGGAGGGTGTTCGTCTATTTGGAACGAAGGATATGACATCGCACGAGGACTGCTGGAAGGCCGCGGTCCAGGCAGCTGGATTTGACTATAGCGAAATCAAACAGAAGATCGCTGCGGCTGATAGGAAGAGGTTTGTTTTGATGTTCCTTGATTATCTAATAGAGCAAAAGTTTGAGTTCAGACCAGAGGATCTCACCAGGCCCAAGTATGACTACATCTCCTACTTCTATCGTGGGCTAAGAAAAACATGGGCGAACTCACTTTTTAAGGAGTTCATGCATGATGAAGACTTTTTATTGGGTGGTCTTATAGAGGCCTATTTCTATCGTGATAAGGAGCCATGTGGCCCTCATCAATACTACCAAGAGAATATTGAAAAAGTATTTAGTGATATTTATTTAGATGGCGATCTCAAAGATGCAACCACATTTGATAATATGCTGCAAGGTGTTTTCAGGAGATACTCTAACGGAGATAGAATAACCCGTAAATATTTAGAAAAAGATGAGGAAGATTCAAAGGTCTTAGATCAGATGACAGACCTAGGAAAGGGCAACTACATTGACTTTATGAACAACATGGGATTACCAGTAAAAGACCTGGATTCTCTATATCATGATGAGCTCGATGACCCCTGGAAGATTGAGGTCATCTATGAGAACATCAGACGACTTGTTACAGAGTCTCTAAATACAGGAGAGAATAGGCTCCTTGGTAAGTATGCCTCAACCCATGAAAAAGGGCTTTACCACGCTGTATGCGNGAAATACGGCTATTGGACTGCGGGACTTTTAAAGGTNGGTGTTGACCTTAAATNNTTTACGAATCANCTAAANATAAGAGAGAGCATGCAGAATGCGTTTCACTCTTTCTTTCATACGATGCTGAAAAAATATGANTTTACAGANTTAAAGAACCCTAAAAGAGTAACAAAAGAGGGTCAGTTCACNTGCCGACAGCAGGTCAAGAGCACCGTGCCTGAGTTCTTCTTTTGGGATAAGATAATTGAGACTAGACTTGGCTACCACGAAGAGGAGCCAAAAGAGGATATCGAAAAACTAAAAGCGCACACAGGGATGATCATTATTGTTACACCTGATGGAGAGAAAAAACTCACCTCAGGAGAGACAGGAGTACTTAGAATACCATTCCATGAATTTGTGAAAGAGTCCAAAGCTCTCCTTGGGGTAAAGCTCAGGCATACTGAAGTCCAGAGCCTCTCCAATAAGCTAAAGAGAAAGCTTTTCTGGAACTAGCGCTAGTTAAACTATTTCAGTCCTCTGAGTTTGCTCTGATATCAAAATTTATATCGCAGACTATTTATAGATCATAACGGAGGCAGAATGTCTACAAAGGGAGCAATAACATTTCTCTTACCAGTTTTAGTGATAATGCTGCTGGTTAGCTCATGCGGAGAAACGATCGAGCCATCACCAGAGTCTGATAAGCTGAACGCCTATCTAGATAAGAAATTTGATGAGTACGTTGACAGGCATCCTGAGTATCAGACATACCTAGGGATCAAGAAAAACTACGATAGGTGGGATGATATATCTCCAAGAGTCCAAGAAGCTGAGCTCAAGGTTTCCAGGAGATCACTGCAGTGGCTGTTAGATTCGATTAACACAGACCTGCTGAATGAACAAGCTCTGTTGAGCTACACTCTCTATAAACAAAAGCTAGAGCAGCAAATAGCGGACCACAGATATAGGCTCTACAATTACCCCCTTAATCAGATGAGCGGGAAGCAGTCAGGTGTGCCTGCATTCTTGATAAATATGCACAAGATAACCAAAAAGAAAGATGCCAAGGACTACATCAAAAGATTGATAGCAATAAGGCCTTTATTTGATCAGCTAATTGAGAACCTTAGAGAAAGAGAGAAAACAGGCGTGATCGCACCGAACTATGTCTTTGACCATGTTCTAAACGACTCCAAGAATGTAATAAGTGGATTCCCATTCGCGGGAGAAGATAGCTGCGCGTTATTTAAAGATTTTCATGATAAGGTGATGGACCTTGATGTTTCTCTAACGGAGAAAGATGAACTTCTAAATCTGAGTAAGGCCGCTCTCCTAGGAAGCGTAAAACCGGCCTACCACAAACTCATTGGCCTTGTTAATACGCTGATGGGTACCTACAATGAGGAGGACGGAGTCTGGAGATTAGAAGGCGGAGCTGCTTTCTATGAGAACGCACTACAGCGCACCACGACAACCGAAATGAGCGCTGAAGAGATCCACCAATTGGGACTCATAGAGGTTAATAGAATACATGAAGAAATGACCACAATTAAAAATAATGTTGGGTTTAAAGGATCTTTAAAAGAATTTTTTGTGGAGCTTAAAGAGAACGATGTGTACTACTACCCCCAAACTGAGAGTGGTAAGAAAGAGTACATAAAAGAGGCTGAGAATATTATCAATTCTTTCAAGCGCAGGCTTGATGATCTGTTTATCACAAAACCAACAGCAGACATGAACGTAAAGTCGGTAGAGGCATTTCGTGAGAAGTCTGCTGGTAAGGCGTTCTACCAGAGAGCTGCTCCAGATGGATCCAGACCGGGAACGTACTACGCAAATACGTATAGAATGCGAATGATGCCAAAGTATCAGATGGAGGCTCTGGCCTACCACGAGGGTATCCCGGGACACCATATGCAGATCTCTATTGCCCAGGAACTAAAAGGTCTCCCAAAATTTAGGAAGTATGGTGGATACACCGCTTACGTAGAAGGCTGGGGTCTATACTCAGAGTATCTACCAAAAGAGCTAGGATTTTACTCGGACCCATACTCAGACTTTGGCAGGCTAGCTATGGAGCTGTGGCGATCTTGTAGATTGGTTGTAGATACAGGGATCCACGCAAAAAAATGGACAAGAGAGCAGAGCATAGAATATTACATGGAGAACACCCCGAATGATGAGCTAGACTGTATAAAAATGGTAGAGAGGCATGTCGTTTACCCATCACAGGCGACGGCATACAAGATCGGGATGAATAAGATCATTGAACTGAAAGACAGAGCGCGGGAGATACTGGGAGAGAAATTTGATATTAGAGAGTTTCACGAGACCATACTCGCTAGAGGTGCTGTTCCTCTGAATATACTAGAGAAGCATGTTGAGGAAATGATCGCCGATAAGCTAAAATAAATTTTTTGAAAGTATACTGACCCTGAAATTGACCAAATGAAATATATAATGATCTTTTTTATAGCATCATCTTATATATATGCAGATGATGAACTTCTCAATGATAAAGGAAACCCTGATTCAATATTAACATCGAGAGAGACAAGTGATTCAAAAATAAAAGCGGAAAGGGTCGATAAGTGGTTTGCTATAGATAAGCTACAACACTTCTCCTACAGCTGTTTGATATCACTAGGATGTCAGTATGTTCTCGTTAATAAACAAAACAAAACCGAGGACAAATCTCTTCCGATCTCTTCGGCACTTAGTTTTAGCGCTGGACTTTTAAAAGAGCTCAACGACAACCGTGGCAAAAATGGGTTCTTCAGCTGGAAGGATATGGTCGCAAATATCGTGGGGATCACAGTGGCGGCGGTTATCATCAGCAACTAATACCACAGACTCACATGAAAAAGATCATCCGGAAGATTATCCACATTGACATGGATGCGTTCTACGCTTCCGTTGAGCAGCTGGACAACCCTGAACTAAAGGGGAAGCCTGTAGCTGTTGGTGGAGACAGGGAGAGAGGTGTGGTCGCGGCGGCGTCCTATGAAGCTAGAAAATACGGCGTCAGGTCTGCAATGGCATCGGTGCTAGCGAGGAAAAAATGCAAGGACCTTATCTTTGTCAGACCGCGTTCCTATCGATACAAAGAGGTCTCAAAACAAATAAGAAAAATATTCTCTGATTATACCGACCTGATCGAGCCGCTGTCGTTAGATGAGGCTTTTCTGGATGTAACAACAAACAAGAAGAATATAGAGCTGGCCGCTGACATTGCAACAGAAATAAGATCAAGAATTAAAACCGAGACCGGTCTTACCGCGTCCGCGGGGATATCTATAAATAAGTTTCTGGCAAAAGTAGCCACAGAGGTGAACAAGCCAAACGGACAGAAGACCATACACCCCTCTAAGGTAGATGAATTCATCGATAGTCTTGCGATAGATAGATTCTTTGGTGTTGGGAAGGTAACAGCAAAAAAAATGAAGGATCTGGGCATTTACAGCGGCAAAGACCTAAGGAGATTTGAGAGGGATGACCTTGTTAGGCATTTCGGTAAATCAGGGAACCACTATTATAAGATCGTCAGAAGCATCCAGGATAGCCCTGTCAATCCAAGCAGGGTACGAAAGTCAGTAGGAGCAGAGCGCACGTTCTCAAAGGACATTGACTCGGAGAGTTTTATGTTAGATGAGCTGGATAGCATAGCCGATGAGCTTGAAAGAAGAATGCTCAAATCCGAGAACAAAGGAAGGACCGTAACGGTCAAGCTCAAATACAGCGACTTCACCCAGCAGACCAGAAGCAAAACGATCGAAGACTATACATCAACGAAAGAGCAGTTCTTCCCTGTCATTGAAGAGCTAATATATCAGAAAGAGATAGACAAGTCTGTCAGGCTACTTGGGATATCAATATCGAATCTATTTAGGGAAGTGGAAAAGCCGAAGGAAGAGGAATTTAGTTTACAGTTAAAGTTTGATTTTTAAATATATTAACTATTTATTTATAACTAGGCTGAATTATCCAGAAGAAGGATTGGACATCGATAAAGTCTCTTGGTTTTAGATCTTCTAATTTCTTATAAACGTATCCAGATAGCTCAAGTACATGTTTATAAGTATCCCAATTTGGTCTAGCGTCATAATGAATATTCCAACCTGTTATTTTTGCAGCTAATTTTGTATTAGTTGGTTTTATGAACATATGTTCATTCGGGTAATGTATAAACAGAAAATATGTTGCGATGGTCCATTTATTAGATTCGATCTCTTCAAGCATTTTTACAAAACTTTGAAACCTATGCATTATGTCATCTTTACCATGCAGTAGATCAAACAAAGCTAAAGCAAATTTCTTTCCACCTTCTTCATCATCTAAACCATTTTTTAATGATATCTTTTCCTGTTTGAATATTAAATTTGTTTTATTTACAATTGATAGCGCCCGTTTCGATATCTCAGTGTAATCATTTTCTGATAATAATTTTGATAGCGAATCAAAAGATAATAGCTCTTGGGATAGTTGATGTGATTTATCTTTATATTCTCTTTCTCTACGCGCGAATTCTTCTCCATGAAAACCTCCAGGCATTTTCTTTTGAAAAGTTACTACTGAAGTTTCAAATGATTGATATTTTGGATTATGATCAAAATTATCGAACAACTCCTCATCTTTATCTTCTTCAATTTTTTTAAGACTAGCGTATTTACGACTTAGAATTTTTTTTTCATCAAGATCGAAAAAATAGACCTTTACATTTTGTTCGTAGTCTGAGTCTTCAAGTAAAATGCCTTTACCCATGTCAGGAGCGTTTTCATTGATCAATAAATCATTTTTATAGTATTTCATGATTCCATCTTAATTACTTTTAATCATCAAATTCAATAATTATAACAATATTAAAATATATAATGATGAGGAGTAACACCTGCAGTTTAAGTTTGATTTTTAAATAGGTATATCAAGCTCTAATTTGTCATAAATACATAAATGAGTAACACGACTGCCGAATAGTATAAAATAAGGTAGTTTCATGGCTATTGATAAGTTGTTAAATTTGTTGGTCATGCTCTATTCACAATATAAAATAATACTTATTGCAACAGCATTAAGTTTCTTCTTTAGTGGGCCTATTATTGCAGAAGAAAGTAGCGATATGGTTGGCAAAAAAGCTGCGCCGCTATCTTTATTTAAACTTTCTAATAATAAATATTATCGTACTAAAGATATAATTGGGGAAAAGAATATTGTTATTAGCTTTTTTGGTACCTGGTGTGCACCATGCAGAAAAGAAATTCCAAAACTTCAGGAAATGTCAAAAGAGCTAAATAAAGATGCTTATGAATTTCTTCTAATTTGTGTAAGCAATATCAAACCTCCCGGTTCTACAACCGCTTTTAAGGAAGAGGTTCCTAACATTAAAAAATTCATTAAAAAATTAGGTGTTGATATAGAAGTACTTTTTGATAAATACAATGTTGCATGGAGAAAATATGCAGACTTAAACCAAGGTACATTCCCGCTAACAGTTGTGATAAATAAAAAAGGTGAAATAACTTACCACCACCATGGGTATGAAAAAGGTGATGAAATAAAACTAAAGAAGCATCTTAAGACATTATGAATAGATATTTAGGATATATATTATTTTTTACTTCAATTTTCTCCCAAGATGAAAAACTTGCAGTTAGTATACTTGATTTTACAGGGGAGGATATGAAGCCGAAAGAGCTAAAGGCTTGTTTCCAAAGACTAGAAACTAGTTTAATTGAATCAGGTCAGTTTATCGTTATTGAAAAAAGTGAAAGAGAAGAAATATTAAAAGAGCAGGAAGTACAGTCATCTGGTATTTGTGATGAAGAGTGTGTGGTAGAAATAGGGCAAC
>NHJO01000024.1 GCA_002169695.1 bacterium TMED217 | reverse complement strand
CCCACCGATTTTGAATTAGATATGAGAGAATTATATTTACAACTATTTACATCTTGGGGCGAATTTCGAATTGGGAAGATTATTCACACATTAGGAAATACTGATGAAAATAGTCCGGTTGATATTGCAAGCCCATTTGATTATTACTACACATTTGACTCAGGCATTAATAAAAAACTTGGTATTTTTTCCTCGGCTGTGGATATATATACTAACAATATGAAACTTGGTCTTATTTTTTCTCCTCTACATAATACCCATCGAACACCTCAGGATGATGATGATTTTCCTATCAAACTTCCAGTTAGTCCATCTGAAGACCAGATAATGAAAATTGAAGGGCTACCTTATGAGCTAGGCGCTTATCTTAATAGGTCTTTTAGTTTTGGAGATATATCATTGAATTATTTTACTGGATACGATCGATTGTTTAATCTGTCTGGCGTTAATGTATATAAAGACAGATTTGAAAGTCAAACTGACATTGATATTTTATATGGATATAGAAAGACATCCATGATTGGGTTAGGAAGTACGTTATTATTAAAAAATATCGAACTAAGAGGTGATATTGGTATTTTCAATACGACTGATATGAACGAAAAAATTTCTAGAGTCCATCCTACCTTGCCAGATTATTTCGATTCTTTACACTACTCCTATCCTCTTAATGAAAAAGCAAAATATTTTCAATCAACATTACAACTAGAAGTCAAACTCCCTTTCGATATTAAATTTGTCGGCCAATTTTTTAACTATGATACTCTTGACTATTCATCTGATAGTTTACCTCTTAATGATGATGTATCAATACCAAACCTTGAGATTAATGTAGATGATCTAGATCCAAAAAATATTTTTACTCCTGGGTATGGTTCTTCTCTGGCTGTTCTAACAAAAAAAGCAATTATTTTATCTCTAGAAAAAAAAATCCTTGATGACCGATTGAACCTATCAATATCTTCTGTTTTGGATATAAATAATAAAGGTTATAACGGAAATTCACCTGGCTCTATTTTTTCTTTAGAAGTCGGCTATATGATCTCGGATGATCTCGAACTAACTTTCGGATATACAAACATAAAAGGTGATAAAAATCATCCACTTGGTGAAAACTATAGGCTCTATCTAATGGAAGATTTCTCCCATATCCGAGCAGACCTAAAATATTCTTTCTAAATAATTTTTCTATGAGTATAAAAATAACTGGAACTGGTATATATCTCCCTCCTTATATAGAAGAGTCAAAGGAAACTGCAAAATTAATTAATAAGAGTGAGGATTGGATAATCTCAAAAACTGGAGTCATTGAAAGAAGAAAATCAGACATAGACGTAGATAAAATGGGCGCAATTGCTGCAGAGCAAGCACTAGAAGGAAATAATCCTCCTGATCTTATTATCAATGCATCTGGCGTGCCAAAACAAACCATACCTGACACTTCCGTATTTTTTCAAAAAGAATTGGGGCTAAAAAATATTCCTTGTTTTAGTATTCATGGAACATGCCTATCCTTTCTTATTGCATTAAATAATGCCAACGCCTTGATTCAATCAAATACGTATAATAAAATTCTGATTATTTCTGCTGATAGAGGAACTATTGGTAGGAATCCAAAAGAACCAGAGAGCGCTGCGCTACTTGGTGATGGAGCGGCAGCTGTTTTGGTTGAAAAGGAAAAAAATAATTACAATAATTTTCACTATTGGAAAATGAATACTTGGTCAGATGGTGCTGAACTAACTGAGGTCAGAGGGGGTGGTACTTCCAAACATCCTCAGAATCCAAATACTAAGCCAGAAGATAATTTATTTTCTATGGATGGCCCTTCTATATATAAATCAGCTAGAAAAAAAGCATACAAAATGGTCTTAGAAACATTTAAAAATGTTGAATTTGAAAAATCAAATGTCTCGTGGATAATCCCTCATCAGGCATCTGAAAAAGCAGTCACTGCATATCATGAATATGGTGGATTCGAACCTAATAAAATTATAAATATTGTAAATAAAACAGGTAACTGCGTAGCTGCTTCCATGCCAATGGCATTTGTTACAGCTGTCCATGATGATAGAATCAAACAAGGTGATCTACTTTATTTTATTGGCACTGGCGCAGGCCTATCAATGGCATGTGCTTTAGTAAGTTATTAGAATTACTTTGCGAGTATTGCTTTTTTATATACTGTTTCTTTCGATGTCTTTATCTCAATAAAGTATACACCAGAACTAAATTCTGAAGCATCCCATTTAAAAGTATAAGCAGCAGCAGGTAAATTATTATTTATCAATATATCAACCAAATTACCTTTGATATCATATACTGAGATTTTCAACTTTCCGTTTTTTATTAGCCTAATATTAAAACTGGTTCCTGGATTAAAAGGATTAGGATATGGATCATTTACACTTAAACTAGTTGGCACAATATCAATAGGATCAACCATTACACTACCACATTCTTGAGGAGATTCTACTTGAAAAGAGTAGTAAAATTGATCAAGACTGACATTAAAATTTTCGCTACTAGAAATACATTCCGGAACATTTTCACAAAGATTATTACCGCCTATTGCAAAATAAGGAAACCATGCACTATCATCACTACTCCAATCAATACTCATAGAACACATACAATCCGGAACGCTTGTTAAATTATTATTAAAAAGCCATAAATATTGCAAATTATTAAGGTTACATAATGATGAAGGGATAGAATCAATCTCATTATAACCCAGATCTAAATAAATGAGATTAGACAAACTATCCATGTCTTCAATAACACTACCTAAAATATTATTTGAAATATAAAGTGACCTAAGCTCTTTCAACATATTAAAAGTCTCAGGTAATAAAGATATTCTATTCCATTCTAAATATAGTCCACTTAAGCTAGTCCAATTTCCAATTGATTCAGGGAGAATATAGATAGTATCATTCACCCCAGAACTATTGCCATAGTTACCCGCAACAAATAGTTTTAGTCTCCCATTGAACCATGATTGTGTTCCTATATCTAAAACAGAATTATATTGAAGCTGATTTACACTAATCAGATCCTCTAAGGCTTCTAGATCTTGATTATAGAAACAACTATCGCCAGACAGAATATTTACATTACTAGGAATAACATCAAAAGAAACGAAAGAACTGTCACACTGTGACATTGCGTATTTAATCACAAAAGAAAATATAAATATAAAATATTTTAAACTTTTCATGATTTATTTTAGATATAAGACCTTCTTAAACTGTTTGTCATAATCACTAACTAGCTGAATAAAATATACTCCAGAGGGTAAACCCTGAGCTTCCCACTTAATTTCTTGCTCTTTTACATTATTGTTTAAGTTTATAGTTTCTATCAACTTACCACTAACATTATGAATCTCAATAACCTCACCAATTTTTTTAACATTAGATATTTTAATATTAATCGTAGAATTAAACGGATTTGGATAAGCCAAAAGAGATATTTTATCAGGAACTAGATAAGAATCCTGATCAATATTTAGTTGACCAATAAATAATGGAGCACTAACAGACTTTGAAAGCGATGGTTTATGTTCTGGAGTGATTTCTAACTGACAATGATTTTCAGTAATAGAATTGCTTGAGATACCATTAAATGAAAGAGTATGCTTTTCACCTGAATCAATATCTACCGAACCAGTATGGTCACCAAACCAGTCTAAATTATCAGAAAAATGATAATTATATGTCTCAGATACTGACCCTTCATTATTGATTGTAAAGGAAACTGAAGCATTGCCCTCCGGCAAATAAATACCGCTTACTTGTTCAGTATTTTTTCTCAGACCATCTATAATAACACTAAAAGCAATCGGATACAGTCCAGGAACACGATGTGCACGATACACCGCACATATTGGCTCACACAAATTATAATTTCCTTCCCATACGATTTCACCATCAGGAGAAACCTCTAAAGAAGTACCATTCCCTCCTACAGTAGTAATAAGATAGTTGCCATTATCAAGTTTTTGAGCATTACCGGATGCAAACCCGAATAAATTTTCAGGCAGAGAATACTCCCATACAATTTCAGCATCATTATTATCTACAGATATTTCTAATGCCCTTGATATAGGTACATTAGTATTTAAAAAATCCTGACTAAGATTTCCATTATCAAGTGTTACAATATTTCCATTCTCAAGCCGCTGTAATCCATGCTGAAAGCTAAATCCTAGATCATGACCAATTGTAACATCCCCTGATAGCATATCACGTCCCATATTCCATATTACTTCACCGCTTGGATAAGAAATTTTTGTTATTCTTGATAGGTGTCTTGTCGATATATAAATAGCACTCTCTTCTTCTGAAAATATCATTGCATTCACATGTGTCCAGTCATATTCTTGATATCCCGTTGAACTTGGTAGCCAAGTGCCACCAATTGCATCGTAATCATCCATTGAAAAATGATCAAAAACACTCCAACTCCATATAACTTCTTTAGTATCTTTATCCCACTCCACAAGTCTATCTCCTACCCAAGGAAATTCTAACGATATGCCGTTAGCGGAAAATCCAAAACCTTGGTAGCTAGATGTCCATGAGCCGACAGGTATAGGCCCTAGCTCGCTTACTGCTACAATACCTAAATAATTCCCATTAGGAAGTTTGATCATGTCATGATGTAAAAAATCTTCATTAGGCTCTTCCCATATAAAATCACTGTCGATTGAAAAGTCAATCCCTGGTAAATTATTTTCCAGAGATGGATTTGAGTAGCAACCTAACAGATCTAAGTAAGGTGTAGAGTTATAATAGACAATATTCTTATCGCCAGTATTCCAGATCTCCCTTCCATTCTTATCAATCATAGCACTATAATAATTATAAAAAGAGCCAAAAATTGTTAACCCTTGGTTAATATCTTCATCATTATAAATAGTAGCTGTCGCAGCTGAACGTTTTGCAGCTGTATTAAAAGAGCTTATTTCAGACCATGTACTTTCTTGACCAATATAAACTGGTTTAATTCTCCAAAAATAATTATGACTCCATTCAATATTATCTTTATCAATAAAAACCAAAGAATTGACAGTCGTATCTAATATTATGACATTAAAATTATTATCAGCTGATATATTCAATCTATATTCAACAGCGCCAGGCTCTTGTTCCCATTCAAATAACACATGCACATAATTTAGAGTGCTATTATTTTCAGGTATTATTGAATTACTCAATATTAAAGAAGAAAAAATAATTTGATAAAAAACATACGAAAAAAAACTTTTTGATTTAATATATACCACTACGATTCTAAATATATTTTAATTCTTTGATTTTATTATATATCTGATCAACTAATTTTTCAGGAGCAATACCACTTGAATCAATAACAATTTCAGGATTAACTGGAGCCTCATAAGGATCTGAAATGCCTGTAAATTCTTTTACAATTCCCTCTCTAGCTAATTTATAAAGGCCTTTTACATCTCTCTCTTCACATTTTTCTAATGAGGTAGATACATAAACCTCAATATAGCCTCCTAATTTTGAAATCAATTTTCTATTAGATCTCCTGTCTTTTTGATAAGGAGCTATAGGGGCACATATAGCGATTCCTTTATTCTTCGTTATCTCACTAGCGACATACCCAATCCTTGTTACATTCAAAGATCTATGCTCTTTTGAAAATCCTAACTCGCTAGATAAATGCGTCCTTACTATATCTCCATCTAATAATGTTACAGGTCGATTGCCATTTTCTAAAAGTTTCACTAATAAACCATTTGCGAGTGTAGACTTCCCTGATCCAGATAAGCCTGTAAAAAAAACAGTTAGTCCTCTTTCTCTCTTTTTTGGTCTTGACCTTTGGAGTTCTTCAGCTACTTCTTTATAAGTAAACCAATCAGGAATATTCATACCTTTATCTAAGTAATCGCGTAATTCAGATCCTGAAACCGTTTTATATTCAACTCCATCTGGTACTTCATCAATAGGTTTATATATATCTTGCTCAGGGAGATAAACTAAAAATTTAAAAGGAACCATTTGTATCCCAATCTCACCCTTATACTTTTCTATGATTTCCTGAGCCTCATATGGACCATAAAATGGATTACCATTTTTATCATTACCTGGACCAGCATGATCTCTACCAATAATTATGTGGGTGCAACCATAATTTTTTCTTATTATAGCATGCCAAAGAGCTTCTCTTGGCCCACCCATTCGCATTGCAAGAGGAATTAAACTCAATAATGCTGTGTTTTCAGGATATTTTTTCAACACATGCTCATAGCAACGAACTCTAGTATAATGATCCACATCACCAGGCTTTGTCATCCCAACAACAGGGTGTACCAATAATTTTGCATTTAAGTTTTTAATCGAATTCAACGTCATCTCAACATGAGCGCGGTGGAGTGGGTTTCTAGTTTGAAAAGCAACAATATTTCTCCAACCCATTTTACTAAATTTATCTTTTAATGTTTCGGGTGTATGTCTTATATGTTGGTAATCATAATGATGAGGAAGATCAATATACTCTAATTCACCACCAATATATATTGGGTTACTATTATTTAATAAAAAGTCAACGCCAGGATGACTATCATCAATAGTACCAAAAACTAATTCTGCCTCTTTCCTCTTATCAGGTTCCCAAATATCTTGAACCTCCATAACCGCTAATGAGAAACCCTCTTTATCTTTTAATGTTATTCTATTACCCTTTGAGATTGATTCTGAAAATTCATTAGTAATATCTAGATTTATTGGTATCGGCCAGAGGGAACCATCTTTCAATCTTAATTTATGAACTACAGATTCATAATCTTCTCTATTAAGAAAACCTGATAAGGGATGGAAACCTCTATTTAAGATCATCTCAAGATCATAAATCTGCCTATCGGTTAGAACCCATGAAGGATAATTAATTGACTCTTGTTTTAATTTATCGTTTACTTTATTCATTTATAAAATTCTTATTAATATTTTCAAAATTTTAAAACTCTGATTTTAATTTTGGCTAGATAAAAATGATTTAGTGAATATCTCATCATCAAGTTCTACATCTGGTTTGAATCCTTCTACTCTCATAATCGTATGATTATCATTCGATTTACGCATCTCCAATATAGAAGGAAACCAATAACCTCCCTTATTAACTAGCTCTTTTATATGTAATGTTTTTTCCAAAATAGATTCTTTAGAAAAAAATTCTATCTTCCTTATCTGAAATAAATTTTTATCAACAAAGATTTTTTTTGCCCAATAAGAACTTTGTTTGATGGGTTTTGAAAAAACAACTATACATTCATGACCATCTACTTTTTCCATATCATTAATTACAAATATGTCATCACCTATGTTTCTATTTTCCAGGTCTTCGTATTTAAAATCTGTTGCCATAAACGACTTCCCTTTTTCTTTAGACTTAACACGCTTTGCTACTTTTAACTTTGGAAGAAAAAACCATTGATCTGAAGACCCATCAATTTTAATCCAACTTAACAAACCTGTGCCACGAATTGATTTAGGTTCTAAAAACTTTACTAATGATTTTTTTAAATGATCGCCACTAGCATACTGTTTGTCATATTTTAAAAAGGCCCTACTCTTCCGTTTCATTTTTCCTGATCTTAACCTAACAATCTCTAATTGTATCTCTGATATAGAAGAAACTGGCTTTGGAGCATTCATTACTTTCTCCATAACCTCTATTGCTTTATAATTATTATCAGAAGAATAAACAGTAGAAAAAATTATAATAAATATAAAAAATTTATTAAGTCTTATCATTTTTTTCATTTTTGATAAATAATAAGCCTATAGGAGTAAAAACTAAACTAATAAATGCTACAATTAAATAATCTTGCCCTTGTTTAAATTCTGATATTCCAGCCAATTGCAAAGATAAAAACACATAGATAATTATAATGAGATCAGTATTGTAATTTGCCCAGGCAACTAAATTTTTTAATGAAAATTCCGAATGGACTATTGGGTTAGCTGAATTATTATATATACCATATATCCATAATATTATCAAAAAAACTGAGATCGATAATATCACTAAACTAATTACTTTATCTTGTTTTACTTTCATTATTTTCGAATAAAATTAGGATCAATAAGACTTATCATCGCTGGTAAAATTGCCATTCCACCAATCAAACAAAAACTAATAGAAGCCATAATCAAAACACTAAATGCCTTCAATGGCAGAAAAACAGAATACATTAGGACAGAAAACCCTACAACAACAGATATTCCATTAAATAAAATTCCTTTCCCAGATACTTTCATAGTATTTGAGATGGCTTGCTCTAATTCTTCTCCATCCCTAATATGCTCACGCAAATGCCATAAAAAGTGCACTGAATAATCAATGCCTACTCCAACTAAAATACAAGTAAGCAACGAGGTTGTCATATTAAGAGGAATACCAAAATTACCCAAAAAGCCAAATATCAATAAAACCGCTAGCAACATTGGTAAACTTGCAAAAAGGCCACCAATAAATGACCTAAACACAAGAGACATAATAATAAAAAGTATTAAGGATGCAATAGCAAGACTAATTATTTGCCCTCGAATAACAAGGTGACTTACTGCTCCTAATAAAGCAGCTGGTCCTGACAACATTGGCTTTATGGGTCGCCCATCATAATAATTTGAACGGATGTAATCCTCAGTATCATCAACCAAATCCATTAAGTCGACAGTACTAACTTTTTTTATTCTAACAAAACACTGTGAGAAGCTTGGATCATCGGTATCATTTAATATTAAATCAAAATCATTATCTTCTCCAGCAATAGAATGCAAAAACATATACTGTTCAATGAGTTCTCTACTAGATGGAATTTTCAATGAATCAATATTCCCATTATTGAAAGAATAATGCATTTTTTTAATTACATCTGCAATAGAATATGTAGAACTCACTGCTTCATTTTTTTCTTTTATATGACTCATAAGCCTATCAATATGTTCTAAAGATAAAGGGTCATAGATATCCCCTTCTATAAGAATATTCAATTGAGTTGACCCACCAAAAGTCTTATTAATTACTGCACTAGATTTTCTTATCTTAGAATCTTCAGGGAAAAAATTATCTGGGACTGTATCAATAGTGATATCTCTTATCCCAAAAGAAAATAAAAACATACCTACAAATAATATCGATAAAAATGGCACCCTATTTCTAACAAAAAACTTTCCCCAATTAACAAGAAAATTATTTACAGATTCTAAACTATTTTCTTTCCCCAAATAAGTCGGTCTGGGAACGAGAATTAATATTGCAGGTATAAAAAATAAACTTAAAAAGAAAGAAACAGCTATTCCAAAGGATACAAGTAAACCAATCTCTCTTACTTTTGACAGTTCATGAGTCATTAAACTCATAAAGCTTATGACGGTTGTAATGCCTGCAAGAAAAATCGGCATCCCAAGCCTTTTCATAGTCCTTTTTAGAATTTCTGTCCTACTTAAATTTTGATCAATTTTAGTAAATTCATAATAGTGTGATATAATATGAATACCATAATTGTTTGCTATAGCGATTAACATAATCGGGATCAAACCACCAATAATAGGTACAGAAATTTCTAACCAAGCCATAAGGCCAAAAGTCCATAAAATTGAAAATCCGACAACAAAAAGTGGAAGAAAAGTTCCAGTCCAACTTCTAAAGCTTAATATTAATAATAAGATCATTAGTCCTAGAGCTATTGGAGTAAATGTTCGCATATCACGTTTGACATTATCAATAGACTCAGCAGAAGATATAATAGAGCTAGCAAGATAAATTTTCTCTGGACCTTCAAAATGTGATACAATACTATATATATCATCTCGAAATGCTATCTCATCAAAATCAGTAGAAGCAGTGATCTGTGCGATAAAACACATTATATCTAAATCGGCTGATATTAGATTTCCTATAATATCACTAGCATAGATAGTTTCAATAAATTTTTGATTTTCAATTGAATCAGAGGGTATTTTTTCTAATAACTTTTGAATCTCAAAACCACCATCATCAGGGACTATATATCTTTGATTGTAGATTGATGCAACTCTGCTAACCGATGGCATGCTCTCAAGGGAATCATGTAAAAAAGAAAGTTTTATCAAATTTCTTTCAGATAAAAGATTCTCAGACTCTACAGCAACGATTACAATCTCATTACTACTAAACAAATCCTCAGCTAATTCCATATTTTTTACAATTTCATGATTTGCAGGAACTAGAGAACGTAAACCAGGGTCAATATTTAGATTAGGGATTCTCCATAGAAAAAAAATAGTACATAAAATAATGAATGCTATTATAGATCTTGGATAATGAGCATCCAATAAAAATATACGTTTTGTTAATGTTCTTAAATTCATAGTAATTATAAAGACGGCTAATTTACATTGTAAAATTTTTAGATGTTAAGAACTACAATATCTAATTTTTTTATTAGTAATATTAAAGATGGAACAAAAAAGAAATTCTTTTAATAATCCAATAATTGTTATTGCTAATGGTAGATTTCCCTATCATCCTATACCAACTAACTATTTAAATAACTCTAGGACAATAATTTGCACTGATGGAGCAGCAGATAAATTAATCGATTATGGTAAAACACCTGATATTGTTATTGGTGATTTTGACTCAACAAAACTAAAAAATAGTGATAAAGCAAAAAAATGGATAGAAGCGCCCAATCAAAACAAAACAGATTTAGAAAAAACATTTGAATGGTGCATAAATAATTATATTAAAAAAATAGTATTATTGGGTGCTACCGGAGATCGTGAAGATCATACAATAGGTAATTTATTTACACTAGCAAAATATCATGAAAAAATAAGCTGTGAAGTTATTACCGATTACTCTAAAATAATTTGCGTAACAGGTAAAAACTATATATCAACAATCATTGATCAAGATGTTTCAATTATAGCTACGGAACCAATTAAAAGTATCACAATAGATGGATTACAATACGGTATTAGAAATAAAAAGATAATGCCCTCTACACAAGCTATATCTAACAAAGCAATACGTGATCAATTTTATATAGAAACGACTGGTAAGGTATTGGTTTTTTTAAACCATTATAAATAAATGACCTTAAAAAATATTGATTTATTAATAATAGCCGGATATTTTATTGTCCTCATAATAATTGGTTTTTTTCGCAACAAGACAGAAAAATCCAGTCAAAATGATTATATAATTAATGGTAGAAAGCTAAGCCTCCCTGGATTTATTGCTACTTTGGTAAGCACATGGTATGGTGCAATTTTAGGTATAGGAGAGAATACTTATATGTATGGTATCCAGACCTGGTTTATTTTTGCTTTCCCCTATTATATATTTGCTGGAGTATATGCAATATGGCTATCAGAAAAAATTTGGAAAACGAATGTCTTATCAATACCAGATATTTTTAGGAGAAATTATGGTCATCAAACTGGTATCATCAGTGCATACCTAATATTCATTCTATCTAGCCCAGCTCCTTACATACTTAGTCTAGGAATATTATTAAAGTTTCTTTTCAATATAGAATTAATAATCTGCCTAATCATTGCTTCAATTTTTAGCACTGTTTATCTTTGGAACGGAGGACTTTCTTCTATAGTAAAAACAGATATTTTTCAATTAATACTCATGTTTGCTGGATTTATACTATTAATTGGATATTCATGGGTGGAATCAGTATCACCAATTGAACTATTTAGATCATTGCCAGATAGCCATACTGACCCGCTCGGTGGAAAATCAATCCAATATATTTCAGTTTGGTTTTTTATAGCTATATGGACAATAATTGATCCGAGTTTTTTTCAAAGGTGCTCAGCTGTTAATAATCCTAGAGATGCAAAAAAAGGATTACTGTTATCTATTGGCTTTTGGTTCATCTTTGATATACTTACAATAAGTGCAGGATTATATGCCTATATATTTGTGATACCAAAAAGCCCTCTTATGGCCTATCCAATGTTAGCATTTAAAATTCTACCACCAGGTATATTAGGCATTTTTATTGTATCGCTTTTAGCAATTATAATGTCAACTATAGACTCTATGAGTTTTGTAAATGCAATTACATTTGGACGAGATATTATTTGGAGATTAAGGAAAAAAGATGCCAAAAAGAACCCTGTATATCTAATTAAAAGCGCCCTAATTGCGGTCTCCATTCTATCTATATTATTATCAATATTAGTCCCCTCAGTAGTGAGATTGTTTTATACTTTAGGATCAATAATAATTCCAGGGCTCATTCTACCATTTGTTAATGCACTAACTGCAAAAAATAAAAATATAAATAATTATTTTTCATCGCTATGGCTATGCCTTCCAGTATTGATATCCTTCTTATGGTTTTTTATAGAAAAATTTCGAGCCGGATTATTGCCACCCATTGAACCTTTTTATCCAGGTATGACTATCTCAATTTTCTTTTACTTAGCACTTATACTTAGCCCAAAAGATAATAAATTAGTTTACAACTCCATGTCAACAGAATAGTTACCCATTGTCGCCAAACTATTTAGCTTTGCTCGTTTATAAAAGGCTTGTTGAGCATTACCAATATTTTCATTTTTACCACCCCACGCTTTTAACGCTGGCGCTTGCAATGCGCGACCATAAGAAAATGTAAGATTCCAAGGAGAATTATCACCTAATAATTTATTCATCGCATTTAAATGAGCTGTAGCATCTTCATCACTTTGACCACCTGATAAAAAAGCAATCCCTGGTACTGCAGCAGGAACGCATCTTTTAAAAACCTGAATTGTCATATCAGCGACTTGATCTACAGTAGCTTTTTCACTGAATTCATACCCCGACAAAACCATATTAGGCTTAAGCACAATACCTTCTAACAAGACATTCTGGCTATAAAGCTCATAAAAAACAGTACTCAATACTTCTTCAGAGACTATAAAACTTTCTTCAATTGTATGGGCACCATCCATAAGAATTTCTGGCTCAACAATCGGAACGATTCCATTTTGTTGACATACTGAAGCATACCTCGCAAGAGCATGAGCATTCGCTGATATGCAAGTAGTCGAAGGTTCAATATCTCCAATAGAAATCACTGCTCTCCATTTAGCAAATCGAGCACCTAGTGAATAATATTCTTTAAGCCTCCCATCTAATCCATCTAACCCTTCAGTAACTTTTTCACCATCCATCCCAGCTAAATCCTTAGCGCCAGCATCTACTTTTATACCTGGAATAACACCAAGGTCTGATAAAAAATCAGGGAAAGGTACCTCTCCTTGCATTGTAGTCTGTCTTATTGTTTCATCATATAATATAACACCACTAATAAAATCATTCATCCCTTCAGTCGTAAATAACATATCACGGTATATATTCCTATTTTGTTCGTTACTCTCGACATTTATTGAATCAAACCTTTTTTTACAGGTAGGGTTGCTTTCATCTGCAGCTAATATCCCTTTCCCTTTTACTGTCATTGCTTCTGCTATATCTTGTAAATCATCAAATTGTAAACTCATACTTAATTCCTTTATCTATTATTATTGACCAATATCATTTAACATTTCTTCAAACCACATAACTCGATGATCAAAAGGTTTTCCACCTTTAATTCTAATAAACTCAATTAAACAAAGTTCATCATTATGTTCTATATCTCTTCCAACCACACCACTCTTTTGATCTAAAGAAAATTTTGCTGCTAATCTAGAAGAACTTTTTATTAGTTCAAGGTCTCTATCATTCGGTTTTGCTGACCGAGAGAAATAGCCACTTTTCTGAACCAATGTTTTCTCAACATTTAACGCTTCTGAGAATTGTTTGGCAAACCACTGTCCTGGATTAATTTCATCTAACTTAACATGCCCAAAAGCATCTCTAGGAATTGAATCTCCATTATTTTTCATTTCTCGAACAATCATTTCTAATCCCGCACCTTCACTAAGAAAAATATTTACTCCATCTTTTTTATTAATTTTTTCTTTTAATCGATCTACTTCAGTCTGAAAATTAAAATCTATTTCTGGAATATATATTGCATCAATATCCCAACGGTCTTTGTCAATTAATAGCTCTGGCATGAAGACTCTTTTCTTCAACCTCTTTCTATAATTAGAAGCTGTTTTTGCAGTAAGCCATCCACAATTCCTACCCATTACCTCATGGATTATTAGCTGACGAGTGCTCGTTGTGTTTTCATTAACAATATTTTCAAAAAAAATAGCCCCCTGCTCTGCAGCTGTCCAAGCACCCAGTGTTTGTGATATAGGATAGACATCATTATCAACAGTTTTCGGAAGCCCTACTACGGTTAAATCATATCCGTTTTTTTTTAAATAATGAGAGAGTTGAGCAGCCATCGTATTTGTATCATCGCCTCCGATAGTATGTAGAATATTTACATCATCTTTTTTTAGTTGTTCGGCGGCGATTTCTAATGGGTCTTCACCTTTATTAATATATCCACGTTTTATACAATCATCTATATTGGTTAACTTTACACGACTATTACCTATTGGACTTCCTCCATAATCAAATAAAACTTCATATTGATTTTTTATAGAATCGGGGAAAATAATTGATTTGCCAAGTAAAAGACCTCGATATCCATTTAAATAACCTATCATCTCTGCATTTGGCGCTAATTTATTATATTCACTTATAAGCGCTCCAATACTAGAGGAGAGACATGGCGCGATTCCGCCTGCCGTTAAAAAAGCTATCTTCATTATTGTCTTCTTAGTATAAATCTATTGTTTTGCTGATCTGGACCAACCTAATTCACCATACCGATCATTTAAGACGAGTATACCATCCATGTCTTTATTTGTACCAACATACGCAGTTGGTTGCTGAAATTTATTAAACGTTTGAATATATCCATTATTCTCTTCGCCTGTACCAAGATATAAAGTGCGTTTTTGATCTTGGTTATAAGCCGTAATAAATCCACCGTACCCATCATCCATTACAGTAATCGAATTAACAACAATATCACCTAGGTTTTTGTTTGATTTGGCACCCATTAATATAAAAATTAATGCAGCGCTTAAAAATCCAATAAATAAACTTTTAATATCTATATCTTTCATAATTAATCTCCTTTTAAAAAAATTTTATTTACTTGTCAAATTTTTCGATTAAATCCTGCATTTTAATAATATTCTCATCATTTGCATAATTTTTATCGTTGAACTCTTTATGCCAGACTTTTTTCGCATATAATATTCTAGCTATTAAAATGAATGTATATAAAAATAATAAAAATAAAAATCCTATAACATGAGTAGTATTATTTCTATCAACAAATATCAACATAAACAATAGAATAGCTGGCATAAATTTTATGATTTTTTGAATTAATAACGCCAATTTTATTTACTCAATTTAGTTTCAACAAATTTTAACATCTTCCTTTGCTGCGACAACCAACCTAGCCTTGTCTCAATATTAATATAACGCACATCATTTTCTAATGCGGCCCAAGAAAGAGATCCATTGTTCCCCTCTTCCATAATATTTTGCAAAACAATATTATACGGACCTTGTTTAAGTTTTTTATAATCATTTAAATTAGTGCAAATAATAAAATCCCTAGGGTTCTGCTCCTTTTTTATAGAGTATAATTGACTATTTTCTATCTCACTATTTACATTATATCCCCTAAAGTTATTATGCAATGCGATAAGGATTCCTCCTTCACTTGGAAAAAGATTAAATAAAAATATATTTCTAGATTCATCTAATTCTTTTAAAATTAATTCTAATTCGTTCTGATCCCAGTTTGGTTTAAATTTTTTTAAAGCTTTTTTTGCTCCGATTGTAGAAAAAATTCTGTTTGGATCAACAATAGTAGGTCCCAATGGCACTTCTCTTTGTTTTGACTTAATAAAAAATGCTCTCCCTTGATTTTCATTTATATGTTCTGATAACAACATCCTAGCTGTCTCTTCATCACCATGAATTAAAATATAGCTAATATTAGAAAAACCATTTTTCTTTATTTCAAATTCTATACCACAATAAGAAGTCTCGGAAATTTCCATTGTAAATATAAAATTATATAAATAAAAAATAAGAGGAGTTGTGATTCTGTATTTTTTAAAGATTGCAAGCATGGTTTTATTTTAAAATAATGAATGCTATAAATTATCATCCTGATAATCCTGCATCCTATATAGGATTGCTAAAACCAGAGCACCTATTATAAATACTAAAAACGTAATATATAAAAATAATTTCATCCCTATGCAATTGTTCTATTATTAATACTTCTGAAGCTCATCAAGGAATTTATCAATTTGTAATAAATTATCTTCTACTAAATCTTTCACACGATTATAATTAAAAAAATTTTCAGCTATATCCATATAGTCCGATACAATTTTTATAATAAATAAATTCTTTAAATAATCAAAGTCATCAGTAATAGAACAAATTTCATGTGCCTCCATATCTACCAACCAGTTATGTTTATCACCACCATCTATAACAGGATTCGTTACTGTTGTAATACGATTAGATGAAATTTTAGAATCAAAAAGATTATTTAATTTATAAACTTTATCTAATCTATCATCAAATACTCGATCTATTAGAAAACACTGACCTATTTTACATTGTCCTTTTTTGCCTCCCGCAATGCCTACATTTATAAATTGAAAATTGCTCCATTCTAGGATTTTAGAATAATAATCAAATATCACTCTTCTAACGTTCTCTCTACCTACACCAGTACAAATCATTGTTAGATTATCTCTATTGAAAACTGGATAATTATAATTAGAATCTTGCTCTAAGTTATAATGATTAATTATTGGCTCTGCTTCAGCTTGAAGAGCGGAAATAATAATTTGACGCATAAAATTATTTTTTAGGTATCGCTATTTGGAGGAATCTTTTTTCTCGTAATCTATGTTTTTCAATCCATGCTTCTATACCTCTAGGCTCATTCTTTGCAGAAAGGTTTAAAAACCAAGGTGATTTGGGTAGTGATAGTTTTTTCCCATGCGGCTCATGATGATATTCTCCATTGACCTCTCCCTCACCTATCCTCCCCATATCAGCAAGCACAGATCTGAAAATCAATTCACGGTTAATGTAATTTAGACCTTTAAACTTATAATTAATGATATTACGACCAAACCTAGCACCAATATTATTTAACACTAAACCTGTACTTATAAGAATTGAACCTATTCCCCCATATTGATAAAACAACGTTGGGTTCCCTATCACTGCCGTAATAAGAGAACCATTGAGAATCAGTTTCCCTGAGTTTAAAAAAATATTCCCAATAGGCTTATAAGATTTTTGAGCATATTTTAATTTTGCTATCGCTTTAATTGGTATAATTTTTTTAATTAATAAACTATCTTTAATGACAACGCTCCCATTTTTTATATGGAAAGTTTTATTTAATTTTATTTTTTTACCCTTTTTAGGATAAATAATTACTGATTGCGCATTAAGAAAAGAATAAAAAATAAATGTAACGATTATCGAAAATAATTTATTAAACATGCTATTAATCCAATCTAAAATAATAGTTTTTTTAATGCGAAAAGTAGTTTTTCAACATCTGATATATCATTATAATAATGAAGCGACACCCTGATAAATTTATGCTCCTGCCATTCGAATATGGGTACCTCTATTGAAAAATCATTCCAAAGATCTCTCATTAATGTTTCTGGTGAGTTATTAGGTAGTTGATGGCTAACCATTTGCCCTGTCCAATCCTCACCAATGAAAGTAGATTCTGTTTTTAGTAGATCTCTGAGCATTTTAGATGTGTCTAATATCATTTTTTTATTAACTAAATGATTTTTTCTCCATTTATTTTCTTTTACAAATTTTATTGCTACTGGAATAGATAAAAAAGCGCTCATATCTCTAGTACCTTGCCACTGAAAATCCATTAAAAATTTCGTTGGCCCAGGATCTTCACCTTTTTCTCCCCAACTTATTATTTGAGGAATAATATTTTTTTGTAATTCCTCCCTAACATATAAAAAGGAAGTCCCTTTAGGCGCGCAAAGCCATTTATGACAAGCCCCCGTATAATAATCACATTCTATCTCTCTTAAATTTAAATCTATATGCCCCGGTACATGTGCACCATCAACAATAGTAATGATGCCTTTTTTCTTTGCAAAACTACAAATCTCTTTAATCGGAAAGATTAAAGCAGTTTGACTTGTTATATGAGAAATAAAAATAACCTTAGTGTTAATACTAACACCTGATAAAAACTGTTTAATAAAATCTTCTTTTGACTCTAAAGGTATATTTATTTTTTGCTGAATAATTTTAAAATTATTTTTTTTTGATGAATGCGTCCATGCACGCACTAGAGCACCATACTCATGTTGAGTCATTAAAACCTCATCATTACTAGAAAGATGTAAATTATCTATAATATTATTAACAGCCATTGTAGGATTTGGAAATAATAAAATATCCTTTTCTGAACATTTTATAAATCCCCCTAGTGCCTCTCTCGATTTTTTTAAATTTTTCCATAAGATCTTATTCATGAATTGTACAGGTTGACTTTCCATTTTTTTTTGCCATTTTTGATATTTTTTAAAAACAGGAATTGGGCAAGCACCATAAGAGCCATGGTTTAAAAATGTAATATCTGGATTTAATAAAAAACTATTCTTCAATTATATATGACCTTTAAATATTTTCATTCAAATAATATCTAGTTTATTAAAATGACCAAATTTTCGGTATAAATAATATTGCTGTAATAAATAATATAATAGATAATGGCAAACCGACTCTGATATAATCACTAAACTTATAACCACCAGGACCATAGACCATTAAATTCGTCTGATATCCTATTGGTGTAATAAATGATGAACTTGCTGCAAATGCAACAGTAAAAACAAATGGCCTAGATTCCAATCCTAATTGACCAGAGACAGCAACCGCTATAGGGACCATAATGATTGCAGTAGCAACATTAGAAGAAATTTCAGTTAGTACCATTGTTATAAAATAAATAGTTGCTAAAAGAACATACGGCTGCCAATAATCAGAAAATAGGTGAATAAAATGCGAGATATTATTACCAATCCAATCTGCTGTTCCCGTTGTTTGTATTACGATGCCAATAGGCACTAAAGCAGCAATCAAAACAATGACCTGCCAATGAATCGCTTGGTAGCTTTCCTGAGCTGTAATAACCTTAAGACATAAAAGTATTACGACACTAATTAATGCTCCCTTCATAATTGGAATAAAACCAATTGCAGCAAAAAAGATTGAAATCAGTACGACATAAATACTAACCCACCATAGCCTTTCTTTTTGTAATTTGGTATCTACCTTACCTAAAACAATAAAATCACCTCGGTCAGATAAACTATTTATTTTTTTTGAAGGGCCATAAACTAATAATGTATCAAAAGCATGAAGCTTCATATGTGCTATTTTTTTTCTAAAAATATCTCCCTCTCTACGAATTGCCAAAATAAATGCTCCAAAAATCTGTCTAAAATTTGTATTCATTAAACTTTGTCCAACAAGCTCTGATTCATTAGTTAGCAAACACTCAACTAGTTCATTATCCTCTTGCTCTAACTCTGCTTGTGTTAATTTTTCATCAGTCAATAGTGTTATACCTTCCACTTCTTTCATACGAATAAAATTTTCTAAAGTCCCTCTAACGAAGAGAATATCACCTTCTTTTAAAATTGTCCTTCTAATATTTTTTGCTATATGTTTTTCATTTCTAATTATATCTAATACAGTTACATCATAATTGTGATTTATTGATCGATCTAAACAACATTTACCAATTAAAGCAGATCCTTTTTTTACTCTCATTTCAGTTAAGTAACCTCCTAGGTGGTAGCTCTTCGTTAAACTAGATGTCGTAGTTCGAGAAGGAATTAATTTTGGAGCAATAATTAAAAGATAAACAGTCCCAATAAATAGAATTATCAATCCATAATTAAAGAATTCAAACATCCTCAAAGGCTCTACTCCTTCATAATTCATGTAAATAGAATTAACCAATAAATTAGTAGACGTACCAACTAAAGTAAGTGTTCCACCTAGTATTGCAGCATAGCTTAGCGGTATAAGCATTTTTGATGGACTTAAGTGATATCTATGTGCAAGCCTAATAGTAACAGGCATAAAAATTGCAACTATCGCAGTATTATTAATCAAAGAAGACGCTATACTAATAGTAAGATAGTATACAGCCATACCAATGCTCCTTGACGTTTTTAATAGCCTGTTTATCGTTATTACTAAATATTCAAGAAGACCTGTCTTTTGTATAGCACTACTTAAAATAAATAATAATCCAATAGTAATTACGGCAGGATTAGAAAAACCTGATACAGCTTCAGACGGTGTTAAATAGCCTAAACCAAAAAAACATGACAAAATAATTAGAGCAGTAACATCTATAGTAAAAAACTCAAACAAAAATAGAAGAAACCCTACTGCCAGCACACTAATAACAATAATTATTTCTATATTCATTTCTTATTTTCTGTTATTCTTAAAAAGAATCTTAACAGAATGGATGTTGCTCAATTATATTTTTTGACTTTGAAACTTCGTGTTTGGAAACAGTATTAATTTTTAAAATTGAATCTACAATAGTACCAATCACTGTCTTTGTTCTTATGTTGTTAAGAATCGCTATTACAAATATACCATATTCACTGTCAGGAATAACATCCTCCCATTCATCTAATAATGTTGTGTTATCCAAAAATTTGTCTACGTCATTATCAATCTCTAATGCATCAGCGACTTTATCCTGAAGAATAAAAATTTTATTCTCTATGATTTTTCTTTTTTTAGAACAACTCATCAACCACCCAATACTGAACTATGATCAACATCATCGATTTGACTTTGTTCAACGTATTCGTCAGCATATTTTTTATAAACGCCTGAATTAACAAAAATCTCAAATAAATCCTCATCAATATGATAATCGTTTTTCATAAAGCCCATTATTCTCATTGCCTGAGATATTTTTTTCCCTTCTTTATAAGGTCTGTCTGCAGCGGTTAATGCCTCATATATATCAGCGATTGCCATAATTTTGGCTTGAGGAGACATCTGATCAGCATTTAATCCCTTTGGATATCCTGTACCATCCATTTTTTCATGATGCCCGCCCGCAAATTCAGGAATATTTTTTAAATTATTTGGATAGGGTAACTGCTCAAGCATATCAATAGTTATAGAAATATGATCATTTATAATATCCCTCTCTTCGGGCAGTAATGTCCCTTTTGCTATGTTTAAATTTCTAACTTCATTATCAGTTAAAATATTTTGTATCTTACCACCTAAAACTAATTTTGATTTAGATATTTCGATTATCTTTTGTTGTAATTCTGGTTTCATAAACTCACCTCCAATATTACAAGACTCAATAAATTTTATATTATCATCAATTTTTTTCATTGAATTCTTATAATCATCATCAAAATCAGGTATTGAACCATTTATTTGCCTCTTTAAAAAATCGATCTCAATATCACGCTTTACAATTTCCATCCTAGTTTTAATTAATTCTATTCTATCAAAAATTGTTTCTAATTTTGTACCTTTATCAACAACATGGGGGGGAGTTGCTACTTTACCACAATCATGCAACCACGAGGCTATATAAAGCTCGTACCTATCTTCTTCCGTCATACTAAAATCCTTATACTTACCAGTTGTTGTTTTTGCCACTTCATCAGCTAACATCATAGTAATTACCGGAACTCTTGAACAATGACCTCCTGTATACTCAGATTTCTTATCAATCGCTGTTGCTATAAGTTGGATAAACGCTTCAAATAATATTTTAAGCTCACCCACTAATTTTTTATTTGTTAATGCGACAGCTCCTTGAGAAGCTAAAGATTCGACTTGCTCTTGCATATCCGAGTCAAAAGAAATAACCTTATTGTTTTCATCTTGCGCATTAATTAACTGCATAACTCCAATAATTTCATTCTCATGATTTTTTAGAGGAACCGTTAAAAATGACTCCGAATGATAACCTGTTTTTTCATCATATGATTTGGTCCCACTAAAATCAAAACCATCTTCTTTATACGCATCTTCAATATTTACTGCTTTACCAGTTAAAGCTACATATGCAGACACATTACTCTGATTAGGTGTGGAATCATCTAACCAAAGCTTTACCGGATCAAATGGAATATTAATATTAGAGCTACCACCCATTATTGTATTCATTGAATCATTACGTAAAATTTCAAATTTTAAATTACCGTCCTCATTTTTACTATATAATGTTCTCCCATCAGCATTTGTGATATTTTTTGCTTCTTCTAATATCATTTCAAATAATTTATCGGTATCAGACTCTGTAGAAAGAGCCATACCAATCTCATTAAGCCTATGGATTCTATTTTCTAGACTTTTTATCTTTTGTTTATCACTCATATAATTGATTTTTTAGTGGTAAAATTTTAGAAAGCAAATGAATGTACATAATACAATAATATTCAGCAATGCTTGTTTCATCAAAATATTAGTTATTAATTATTAGTAATGAACAGTATTAAAAATAAAATTTTTAAACTATTAGATAAAGTAGAAATAGATAAAGTCGATTACAACGATCTAGAAAACTTATTGAAAATAATCCTTTCTGAAGATCTAGATCAAGAAAGTATTTACGCTTTTTTAGACCTACTGCATTTTTCAAATGTCTCAAAATTGATTGCAGATAATGACAGCAATTACTGGGCATTAAAAATTTCAGATATCATTAAAAAATATAATTTTCATACTGGCCAATTATTATTTCAAAGAGCAAAACGATATAAAGAGAAACCAGCCTTAATAACGATTGATGGCGAAAATAAAAAAATAATTACATATAATAAACTTTGGAGCGACCTGGTATTATGTGCAAAATCAATAAATTCAATATCAAAGGACAAGGCAATAAAGATTGGCATTCTATCCGCGAACCAATACAAGAGCGCTCTCATTGATCTTTGCTGTCTATCTTTTGGCTATCGCGTTATACCAATACCTCTTAATTCTACTAGCGAGCACCTTTCATATATTTTAAATGAGACAGAAATAAATGTATTATTTATTGGAGGTGAAAAGGCAGTCCAATTATGGAATGCAATTCATAAATATCATAATATAAAAATTGTAGATATAAATGATATAAGGCGTATTAAAGGCAACTCAATATCCTGGGAATACTTTCAAGATCTAGGAGAAAAAAATAATAATATTAATTATGAATTAAATATTCCAATTCAAGATATGAAATGGACCACAACTATTATGTACACCTCTGGCTCTACAAGCAATCCTAAAGGTGTAAAATTCAACCAAATTAATATTATTTCTAAGAGATTTGCGAGAGCGTTAGCATTGCCTAAAATCAATTCTAATGATTTATTTTTATGCTACCTGCCTCTCTTTCATACTTTCGGCAGATATTTTGAGCTTATGGGCTCAATATTTTGGGGAGCAACATACGCTTTTGCAGAATCTCCGTCTTTTAACTCATTATTAAAAGATTTTAAGCTTGTAAAACCAAGCATATTTATTAGTATTCCAAAAAGATGGGTCCAAATGTATGATTTAATGAATGATACCATTGATTTAGATCTTTCATCTAAAAAATCTATTAAAAATAAGTTGGGAAAAATTACTGGCGGGAATTTGCAGTGGGGGCTATCTGCTGCCGGATATTTAGATCCGGATGTATTTAAATTTTTTCATGATTATGATATTGAACTAATAAGTGGGTATGGAATGACAGAATCTACAGGTGGCATTACTATGACCCCTCCAAATGAATATATCATTAACTCAGTTGGAAAGGCTTTACCAGGAATTAAACTAAAACTTGCGGATGATGGTGAATTATGCATGAAAGGCCCTTACGTCTCTGATGGTTTCTATAAAATAAAAGATACAGATTCATTTAAAGATGGATGGTTTCATAGTGGTGACATTTTTGAAAAAAAAGATGGGCACTTTTTTATTATTGATAGAAAAAAAGATATCTATAAAAATAGTAGAGGGCAAACAATTGCTCCTCAAAAAATAGAAAATTTATTTCAAGATTTCGATTTGGTTAAATCAGTGTTTTTAGTTGGTGATGGCAAGGAATACAACACCGTTCTAATTTATCCGAATAAAGATAATCATGAATATGATATCGTAAATATGAATGATGTCCAAGTCCGTGAAATATTTAGTGCAATGTTAATATCTGTTAACGGTTTCCTTTCACCATTTGAACGTATTGTAAACTTTAGCATTATAAAAGAAGACTTTAGTATCAAAAAAAATGAGCTGACTCAGAAAGGAACATTTAAAAGAAAGAATGTTCTTTCGAACTATAGACAAGCAATTGATCAAATGTATAAAAAAGATTATGTTAGTTTATATAATGAAGAAAAAGAAATAAAATTTCCAAATTGGCTAATTAGAGAAATTGGAACAATAAAATCAAATGTAAAATGGGATGGGAACAAAATATTAATTATTGATAAAAATTTATCACTCCCTTTAAGATGGGGCAATAAGACAATCAATATTGGAAATTTCTCTTATAATGTAAAAGGGGAGATTTTTGACCTAGAGTCATTTATCAAATGTCCTAAACTCTGGCTAGGAAACCAAAAACTTGTTGAATTCTGTTCTAAAACCATTTTTAGAGTTAAAGATTCTACTCCCTATCCAGAGATAAACATTAATAACTATTCATTTAAAGAATCAAAAAATACCTCTCACTCAGAATTTAACTCTGATTTACATTTAGAAACTTTGCATTATGGAGCGACGCTCTATTTATCAAATAATATATCATTTAGCAAATATCTGCATAAAATTATTAACCAGAAAAATAATGAATGGACTGATGTAATAATTGATACATTTATGCAATATCAAAATCATCCTAACCCATTATTTCGTATAAAATTATTAGAGACCATCTCCCCTATTTTATCAGACAAGCTTTTTGTTGACCAATTAAGATCTCATTTTAAATTTTTAAAACAAAATTCAAATAGTGAAAAATTCAATTTTGATATTGAACATATCTCAAAAAAACAATATACTGCCCTAATTAGCCTATTAAAAACAATGCATGCTAGCATTGATACACTAGATAGAATCGATATGAATTTCATCCAGGATGTTCTATCTATCATATGTGAATATGGAAAGAGACATCCAACAAAATTTATCTCTGCTAGATCTGAATTAATTTGGTGGCAACTATCTAAATCTCCCACAAAGATTCTCTCCACTGCGCAAAAAGAATATTATAATTTAATTAATGGATTTAGAATTTGGCTAGGTCCAAACACTTCTCTTACTATCGATAGAGAAACAAAAAAAGAATATACTTGGAAGGAGGTAGTAGTATTTGATGATAATGTCAGAAATAAACATAAAAAGGTATTATTAAAATCAATATCTGATACTGCGCTAATTAAAGAGGCAATCTTTTTATTTTCGAATGATACAATTTTACAATTAGCAGATATACCCCAAAAAGGTGTCTGGATAAAACATATTGCAACCAAAAATGGTAAAAGTTCATTTAGGGTATTAGTTAAAACATTGAGCTTTGGAACATATAATATAGTAATAAATCTAAATCATGATCTTGATAGGGCATTTTTTGAAGATGAGATAAGATGGTTAATTCAAATGGGAGAATCTTCATCCAAACAAGGTCAACTGGTTGAAAAATTTGGTGGCTATTGGCCTGAACAATCAATATATACAGAAGAATATATAACCGATGAAACTGTTAGCGTCTATCTAGAAAGAAATAAAGAAGAAATAAGAGACCTTAACAAAAGAGATCGCTGGCAAATGAGATGGTTACACTATATTTGGAATGGTGCACAAGCCTATATAGACTTTTGGCATCGAACTGATTATAAATTGGCTATAGACCCACCCGTTCCAGATAATCTTATTATCCCTCGGCATGATTATACTATAGGTACTAGAATAATTTCAATATCTGACAGAAAAAAAATTAAGTCAGTTGGAAAATTTTATTTAGACCTATATATAAATTATATAATAAAAACAGAGAACACATTCTCAGGCTTAAAACATATGGCAGACTGGGAATTAATATTCACAGCATCTCTTGAAGCAATGAAAGTAAAAAAAGGTATCCCAATATTAAAAAATCTCCAAAATGATCTAGATAAAAAAGAATATAAAAACAAATTTAATGAACTAGGACTAACTAAAGATAGAATCAATAGCTTTATTAAAGATTTTGAAATATTTGGAGTCTTAACAAAGCCAGTTGTTTTTGCAGCTTTACGCTATGAGAGATGGCTTGATCTAAATCAAGAAGCAAAAAATGAAGCCAAAGCTTCTATACTAAAAGAGCTATATCATGATTATAACCTTAATTCTCTTCTAGATGAATACCCTGAAACTCGTGTTCGTTACTTTATGATGACCTCCTTAAAAAATTCAGGAGAAGAACTAAATAAATATTTTCAATCAATAATTAAAGATATGAGATTAAAAATACTTAGTCCTTGGGATTTAAAGGATAGAATTGAATATATTATAGAAAATGCAAACCTAGATGAAAATGAAAAATTTTTTCTTGCTAGAATGCTATACCCTCATATTGATGCCGCCGACTTTGCTGAACTAGTGAAAATGAAAAAAGGAGAAAACCATAATCTAGACTTGGTAATTAAAACTGAAGACTCAAGTGGAAGAATTTATTCTATCCGCCCACCATTTCATCCAAAAGAAATAGCCAAATTTCAAACAATAATTTCTAAAGAAAATTTATCCGCAACATTTGAAGTTAATCACAAATTTCTTTTTATTATGAATGAAAGAAATAGTGTTATTGGAGGATTATATTATAAAATAAAAAATAATTTGAGAGTTCATTTAGAATGGGTCGTAATTCAAAAAAAATATCAGCAACTTGACCTAAGCAAAAGGCTAATGGAGGACTTTTTTAATAGAATGCGTCAAAATGGAATTGATATTGTTACCGTAGGATTTTATCATGAGAACTTCTTTTATAAGCAAGGATTTAATATTGATCAAAGCTATGGTGGGCTAGTAAAAATACTATGATATAAATATAATTACGTATAAAGCATTATATAAATAATGATACCTGTGATAGATACATATAGCCAGATTGGAAATGTTATCCGAGCTATTTTCCTATGTTGAGGTAGTTGAATAACCCACCCCCTATATAAAGTTATCATAGCCAACGGTAAGATTATCATAGCAAGAATAATATGAGTGATTAAAATAGGGTAATAGATAGTAGCTAAATCGCCGGTATAGATTTTAGGTCCACTTTTAAACCAATGATAGATAACATAACTCACTAAAAATAAAGCCGATGTGAAAAATGCAGTTAGCATTACACTTCTATGCATCTCACGCTTTTTTTGTTTAATTAAGATAAAACCAATTATAAGTAATATGGTAGTAATTAAGTTTAGGAATGCATTTACGTGTGGTAGAAATGACACATCAATTGCACCATCAATACCTTCAGGTCTAGGGCCTAGAATTAAAAATGCTACAGCTAGAGTTAATACTCCAGATAATATATAAATAATTCTTAACCAAAAATTTTCTTTTAACATATCTAATAATTCAAATCAATAATGATAATGACTAAAAGAACAGGAAGATAAAAAACAGAAGCCTTTAATAGTAGCTTTGCATTTTTTATTGAAGAATCTCTAAGAAGAGGGATACTAGAAAGTAAATATATTATTCCTAGAATAAAAGCTCCCCAAAAATAAAAGTTCCCTAAAACACCAGTTACAACAAAGAAAAGAGAAACTGGAATTAGCAAAAANGCATGCCAAATAATTTGCCTATTTGTTCTATGACTTTCATTCTCCATAGCCGGCAGCATTTTAAACCCAGCTTTTTTATAATCTTCTTTACACATCAAAGCAATTGCATAAAAATGTGGATGTTGCCAAAAAAATAAAATCGCAAATAATATCCATGCATTTGGATTAAGCGCATTAGCAGATGCTGCCCAACCGCCAAGAGTTGGCATAGCTCCAGGAATCGCACCGATAGTAGTATTTAACCAGGTGATTTTTTTTAATGGCGTATATACAAATAAATAAAATGCTATGGTTATAAAACCTAATATTGCTGTTAAACTATTTACAAACAACCAAAGCACACAAAAGCCAATTGAAGACTGGATAACACCGAAGTATAACGCAATGTCACTTGAAATAATTCCAGCAGGTATAGGTCTTGACTTTGTTCTATCCATTAACTTATCTAAATCTTTTTCAATATAATGATTAATGGAGCCTGCGCCTCCTGATAATAATGCAGTGCCAAGCATAGTANAAAAAAAGTTCATATAANCCATAGCTTCATTATTGCCTAAATANTANCCNAATGCTGTTGANATTAAAATTAAGGTAGTTATTCTTGGCTTTGTCAGCTCAATAAATGCTGCGAGCTTATTTTTTGCTGGTGANGGTTTTCTTTTCAAACTGAGTCCCGTAGTTTTTTTAAAAATAAATTAATGTGGTTTCGTAGTATAGATATACTCGCTTGATCTGTCCCATCATAATATTGCCTTATATTTGCATCTTCATCAATTAAAACAAATTTAACAGAATGNCCNGCTGGTAAATTATCTGACATAAATAAAAAACCATCNGNNCTTAGTTNTTTNACTTTTTCTATTTCTGAATGTAGAAACTTCCATCNATNATCATTAACACCATTTGCTTCAGCATATAAATTTAAAATTTCAAGACTATCATACTCTGGGTCTACGGTGATTGANATAAACTGTAAATCTGAATGTANTTTATACTGATNATATAANGTTCTCATATTATTTGACATNATCGGACANGGNCCTGGACAACTAGTGAAAATAAAATCTAAAACTGATATTTTATTTAATAAACTATCTCTANTNAAAGGTTTNTTTTGATGACTTACCATATTGAATTCTGGTACTTCTTTNATCACACTCGGTAAAACCTGTACAGATTCATTCGCTTTTGAAATNACCCAAGTCGCNCCTATACCNAGAAAAACCATCAGCGCGATGATACTAATAATATGTCCTCTANAAATCATTCTCTAATTGATATTTTCCATAATGTATATTGAGCAACTGAAANACCTATTAATANAGATGAAAACCACATATGAAAAAGCTGAACAAGAGGCTTTACATNAAAAAAGACNAATGNCTCTCCAAGAAAAATCTGAACTCCAATTAAAACTAGCATAAAGTTTACAGAATATCTCATATACTCAGATGAATTATAATGATTATNATATATTATTTTTCTTAAATAAAAAACCAAGCCCAAAAGAGATACGCCTAGAATAGTATGAATATATTTGAAAGGCCCTAACATTTTTAATAGAATAATACCATCAATNAGAGGNTTATCTTTTCTACTTATGTCTAGCCCACCTCTAATTTCTGTGCCAATGATAATCTCCACAACTATACAAATNAAGATTCCTAAGATTACATTTTTAATATTATCCGAATAAGTAAAACCATTTTCAAAATTACTATCTATTACTTTATAGGCTTGCATTGAACTATAGATTATCAANCCAATAATTATCAGTGCGAGCAACAAGTGAAGCGTAATAGTAATTGGGTTTAAAACTGTATGCACAAGAATACTACCCAGCCACCCTTCAATAATTGTCAAAANCAATGCCAAGAAAATAGGATAAANTACAATTTTATGATTTCTNAAATATAAAAATGCGAACANNCATGATAATAAGATTACAAATCCCACAACTGCNCCNAATAATCTNTTNANATACTCTACCCAAGCTANNACAATATTNAATTTTTCCANGTANATCTCTGGAACCTGNTCGATACTAGTTGGAGGAATCCAACGGTCAAAACATTTCGGCCAATCTGGGCAGCCCATTCCGGCGCCAGATACCCTAACTAAACCTCCAACAAAAATCAGAAGATAAGTAAAGACAATAGATAATACTGAAAAGTGGAAATATTTTCTCATTTTAGCAGCCATAAATTATGGATCATTAGCCAAAAAAATCTCANTACTTTTCTTATCGTCATATAGTAATGCTTTTTTGTAATATTATGGGTCTAAATAGCTATTTTTTTANAAAAGAANTTTAAATAAACGAATGTCAAAACCCTTAAACCAAATCGAATTAGGAACTNCTTGTNTNATAAAAGAATCTGGTCANCNAGGTACATTGCAAAGAATTTTNCATTATCCTACNAAATATNTNGTAAAAACAGAAGATGGCGANTTNNAACACTACAACACTCANGANATNNTATTTGATGGNTATGAAAGGTCAAAAACAAGNCTAAGTATNCCNGANGTTCCNTTTGATGGNGTAGGCTCTAGTTTTGCCGTTTGGGTACCGTTCCAAGCTGAAACTCAAATCGAACATCATTTTCTGAGTAGCAAAGAAATTGTATGGGAAATGATTACATCTTTGGAAATGTATAACACATGGTTTACTGGAATACAAAGGGCCATTGCCGATGTTGAATCCGATAGATATGTTCATAAATTTTCATTCGACAAATTAGACTTAAAACCCGGGTCTTTTTTTAAAACTAGACCAGCAACAATCGCTCCTTGGTTTAAATGTAGAATAATTACGGTTGAAAAAGAAAAAGAATTCGGTTTTGATTTTCAGATGACTCCTTTCTACTCCGAATATATTTCTTTTGTTTTAGAAGAGTCAAAAAATGGTGTTTTCGTTACCTGTAATAGATTTAGTAAGGGTCTATTTTCATTTTTAGCTTTGCTTGGATGGAACAAAAAAAAATCTAGAATACTTCAGCGACTTTCTGAAATTACTCCTACAATCGAAATAAATGACGATAATGAGAGTGGTGATTCTGAATCTGATTCACCTGAACTACGTTTATACAACGTAGCTCTAATAGTTAATAAAGCCCTAGATGGAGACATGGGACCTATTAACAATACTTCGGATGTGATAACCCGAGGAAAAGCAAAAGCGATGCTCATAAAAATTAAAAGAGGCACAGCTACTAGACCAGCTATTCCTGATAAAGTAGATTCTTCTGCCACAACTTCTGCAACATCAGGGTCCGTAAAAACCAGCCAAGAAAAAATATCAAAAGATGATATGATTGCATTAGCTGTTAATAAAGCGCTAGATGGAGATAAAAGTGCTATAGATGGATTAGAAGACAAGGTAGTTAGAGCAAAGTCAAAAGCGCTACTCATGAAAATTCAAAAGGGAGTTGCTGAAAGACCTCCTATGCCTGATATTGCCGCGACCGCATCTTCACCTGACACCAGCAACGAACTTACACCTGAACAAATTATTTCCATTGCAGTTAATAAAGCATTAGAAGGAGAAATGGAACCTATTGATTCCATAGAAAACAAAGCAACTAGAGCAAAAGCAAAAGCATTATTATTAAAAATAAAACGAGGAAGTGCAGAGGCACCGCCTATGCCGGATACTTCTAAAAAATCTTCCGTACAAAATGCCACTACAGGCTCAGAAGATGAAAGTCAATTAATGGAGAGGCTTATCGCGATTGGTATAAATGGAGAAATGGAAGAGATTAACTCGTTAGAGAACAAGGTCTTGAGAGGAAAAATCAAAGCCGCAATAGTTAAAGCAAAACGTAAAAAATAATTTTTATATAGATGGAAAATGAAAAACAAAATCCTATATCAGCATCACAGCTGCTTTCTATGGTTATCTGTACTATTCTCCTTATCATTTACGTTACTCTAGTAACTTGGGTGCTGTAGACGTTGAGCTTTGAATGGTTCACCATGAGCTGGCTGCAAGAGCACCTAGAGTGGGCAATCGGTCTTTTGTTGATCGGAATTGTTATACTGTTTTTCTTCCCTATACTTTTAGGATGGCAACTAAAAAAAGATGATAATAAAGAAGTGAGATGAATGACGCCCTACCAATTATTTCTATCTTAACTTTAATCTTTTCAATGCTATTAATATCTGAAATTTTAAGGCTCCGAAAAGAACAAAGAAGACAAAATAAAAAAATGGAATATCTTCAAAAAGACGTTAATAAGCTAAAAGATATAAATAATCCTTAACAACCTTTTGATTTAACTTCGGATATTTAAATAATTTTATAATCGTTATGAATGATAAAAACCTCACCAAGAATGAAATAAAAAGTGAAAACAGTAGGATATATGTTTTATTCTATTCCTTTTTCCTGATCCCTTTTATGATCGCAGTTTTTGGTGCAGTTTTTTTCCTACTCTTTAAATTTGTTACTTATGAAACAAACAACGCCGAAGACCTATTAAATCAAGTAAAAGTAGGCTCTGCATCTAAACGATGGCAATCAGCATTTGAACTAGCAAAAGTATTGAATAATCCTGATGCAGAACCTTTATCAGATTCTTTTAAAGACCAACTTACTTCTGCATATGAAAGATCAATCCATGACGACCCGCTTGTTCGATCTTATTTAGCAATGGCAATGGGGGCGACTAAAGATTCAATTTTTGGAGATATTCTAATTGAAGGTTTAAAAGATGAAAACCTCGAAACTAGAATTGCAGCTATCCAGTCTCTAGGTATGATCAAATTTAAAAAAGCCGTAAACCCTATTAACTCATTGATAAAAGATACTGACACTCACTCAGAGCGTCTTACAGCTACCATTGCTCTAGGTATGATTGGAGATAAATCTGCAATACCATTCTTAACAAAATTATTAAATGATGATGAAGCGAACATAAGGTGGGATGCTGCAATTGCACTAGCCAAAATGGGCGATAACTCTGGCGCACCTATTATTGAAGGATTATTAGATAGGCAATATCTAAAACAATTTAAACAGATAGATCCAATTGAAGAAAAAAGAGTTCTAATGATTGCTATAAAAACAACATCTATTTTATTTGATAAACGGTTTAAAGATGAACTAAGTTCATTGTCTAAAAACGACCAAGATTTAAGTGTTCGAAACGCTGCAATCAAAGCTTTAGAAAAAAACTATAATAATGGAACCAATTAGTTATGAGTGATAAAAGTAATGCCAATATTCCCAGGGCAGCCGTTGGCGCTGTTAGCAAAGGAAGAAAAACCACCATCGAAAGGCGTAGTTTTTTTAGTTGGCTTGCATTAGGTTGGTTAGGATTTGCAGCTGCTACCGGCGGGTTTTTTACTGTCATTATACGGTTTCTTTTTCCAAATGTTCTTTTTGAGCCACCTCAGTCCTTTAAAATAGGATTTCCAGAAGAATTTTCGCCAAACAGCGTTGATATAAGATTTAAAAAAGAATTCAATGCATGGATCGTTAGAGATGATGAATCTATTTTTGCTCTTTCTACCGTATGCACTCATCTTGGATGTACACCGAATTGGCTTGCTACTGATAATAAATTTAAGTGTCCTTGCCATGGTAGTGGTTTTAGAATGACTGGTATTCACTTTGAAGGCCCTGCACCTAGGCCACTAGAACGATTTAAAATAGGTATCGCTGATGATGGACAAATTCTAGTTGACAAAACAAAAAGCTATAAATGGGAGAAAGGCGAATGGGAGAGCAAAGATTCTTTCTTAAAAGTATAAAATAATGGATAAAAAAGACGATAAATCAATACTCGAAAAAATGGGAGAATCGCAGGTCTGGAAGTCTATCATCCGATCGGGTGTCCCCAGAACTAGGAGACAAAGAATGCATGCAATTTTGGGGAGTGTGTTTTTGCATCTCCATCCAGCAAGGCTGCCAAAGCATGCTGTGAAAGTTGGTTATACCTGGTGTATGGGTGGTCTTTCTTTTTTCTTATTTGTAAATCTAACTATTACTGGTATCCTTCTAATGTTCTACTATAGACCAACTGTTGAGTATGCATTTACCGATATTATTGATCTTGCAGAGCAAGTTCCTTTAGGGATTATGAGAGAGCTACACAGATGGGCCGCTCATTCAATGGTTCTAATTGTTTGGCTTCATATGGTAAGAGTATTTATGACTGGGTCATACAAGCCACCAAGAGAATTCAATTGGGGTGTTGGTGTAATTCTTATGACACTGACTATGTTATTATCTTTTACCGGCTATCTGCTCCCTTGGGATCAGCTAGCGATTTGGGCTGTGACTGTTGGATCTAATATGGCTAGAGCGACTCCGTTTCTTGGTCATGAAGGTCCTGGAGCTGCTCTTTTAGCAATTGGGGATATAAATCTTGTACATGTAGGATCAGATGTAAGATTTGGCCTACTAGGTGGGAGATTTGTTGGTGAAGCTACGTTGCTTCGATTTTATGTGCTGCACTGCATTGCGATACCATTTATTGCAATGATTTTTATGGCAGTTCACTTTTGGAGAATCAGAAAAGATGGAGGAATATCTGGGCCATTATAGTATGCCCATTAAAAAAGTACTATGAATTTAGATTCTATAAAATCTGCAATAGACTGGCTCTCTGCTCCGACAATTAGCTTTACAATTCTTACAGTCATATTCCCATTTTTATTCCCACCATCAGACTGGTTTGAGAAAGTACATAGAAAATTTGGTCTCTGGAGGACTTGGACAAAGCCAGGTGGAATGATTGGTATGGTCCTGATAACTGCATTTTTTGTTATAGGGTACTTTGACCCATACTTTAATAAAACATTAACGAAGGCTGATAATTTCCCGATTGTTTTAATGATCTACTCCATGTGGTTTTTAATTTGGCTAGGTATGTATAAAGCCTACAGAAATGATGCCAGAATTGAACAGGGACTAAAACCAGAAGAATATAATGATCCTGATGATAAAGTATTAGTATGGCCAGATCTTGTTTACATCGAATTTATTGCATTAATATTATTCCAAGTTTTTCTTATCGTATGGTCTATCCTTGTTGCTGCTCCAATCGAAGAACCCGCAAACCCTGCTGCTACCCCAAACCCTTCAAAAGCCCCTTGGTATTTCTTAGGCCTGCAAGAGATGTTGGTATACTATGACCCTTGGATAGCAGGTGTGCTATTACCAACTTTCATTATAGTTGGTATGATGGCAATACCCTATATGGATATTAACAAGAAAGGCGATGGCTACTATTCATTCAAAGAAAGAAGGGTTGGCATGTTCATTTTTATGTATGGATGGGTGGTATTATGGCTTTTTCTAATTGTAATCGGAACTTTTTTTAGAGGACCTAATTGGAATTTCTTTGGCCCTTTTGAATATTGGGATTTACACAAAGTAGAGGCACTTACAAATGTGAACCTCTCAGAAATTTTATGGGTGAAGTTTCTTAATCAAGGACTACCAACAAATATATTTGTCAGAGAGAGTGTTGGCTTTCTTGTTACAGGACTATATTTATTTGTGTTACCTGTTATTTTAGCAAAAACAGTCCTGAAAGATATGTATAAAGCATATGGCCCAACCCGATTTGTAAGTATAATGACATTGGGATTAGTCATGCTTGCTCTGCCGATAAAAATGTATCTACGCTGGGTATTTAATCTCAAATATATTGTTTCTATTCCAGAATGGTTCTTCAACATATAGTTACCTAAATGTTTAAAAACGACGAAAGATATTGGGATATTAATTTATTGAATAAATGGTTTGCCATTTCTTCAATAGTTTTCTTAGCAACAATGGTTTGGACATTCATCGATGACAATGATGATGAATTCAAAGACTATCAAAGAGAATTCAGAAAACTCCAAATATCTATCACTGAAGAAAAATTAAATGTAGAGATCGAAGATGTTGAAGGTAAAACAGATAAGTATGATGAACTACTTTCTAAAGCTCAAATAGAATATGATAATCAATCAAGTCTAATTAACTCTATTAATGATGAACTTGGTATTTTAAGAGCCGGCTTTTACAAAGTAAACCTCAAATTTGCAGAAGAAAAAGCAAAGTTGGATGTTTTCAAATTCAAACTTGAAAATGCAAATACCAAAAGCGTAGAAAAAGCATCTGATATTAAAAAAGTTTATGAAGAAAAAACCTCTGATTTCAATATCATCAAATTAGAGAAAGAAGATTTTGAAATAAAAATTTCCAAAAAAGAAAAACGATTAAAAGGTTTAAAAACCTCAATGAAAAATATTCAAGATGAGAAAGATGTGATTCTTAAAAAGGTAAATCTCTCTAAAAATAAATTAGAAATTATAGATCGCTCAAAGATGAGTTTCATGAATAAACTTGGTGATATTGTTAGAGATCTGCCAATTCTTGATTTCATGAGTCCATATTATAAAGTACACCAGACCGTAGTAAAGGATATTCACTATGATGTCAATTTTGCAGCTATGCCTGCTGTCGATCGATGTACTAGTTGTCACCTAGGAATAGCAAATCCAGATTTTGTTGATGCTGAGCAACCTTTTACTACTCACCCAGACCTTGACCTTTATCTAACAAGTAAATCTCCTCATCCTGAAGAGTCATTCGGCTGCACCTCATGCCACTCCGGAAGAAGCAGGGGGACATCTTTTATCTCATCAGCACATACTCCTAATAATCCTGAACAAATGAAAGACTGGAAAGAGAAATATCATTGGAAACCGGTTAAGCATTGGCTGCAACCAATGCTCCCAACCAGATATACTCAAGCAAGTTGCTTTAAATGTCATCAAAATACCAGTGACCTAGCTGGCGCAGAAAAAATAAATTTAGGGCTTACACTTATAGATAGGTCTGGCTGTAATGGATGTCATGTATCTGGAAATTGGAAATCATCCGGCAAGTCTGGACCAGATCTTAGAAAACTTAATGAAAAATCACATCCAGATTGGGTATCAAAATGGATAAAAAATCCTCGTAGTTTTAGATACAACACTAGAATGCCACATATTTTTGAACAGGCAAACCAAGAGAAACCCAATATTGCAAAAAGAAATATTACTGAAATCGCCTCTATTACTCATTATCTTTTCGAAAACAAAACGGTAAAGAGACCTAATAATCCGTCAAAATATCTTGGCGACCCATCAAATGGCGAGACATTATTCTCTGCTGTAGGATGCATGGGCTGCCATGTGAAAGAGCAAGAACCTTCTCAAGCCCCATCTCCAACTACATTTAAAGAACTAACAAAGCTTCAAGGGCCTAATCTAATTGGTATGGGTTCAAAAGTTTCTCCTGAATGGTTATTTAACTGGCTTAAAAAGCCACATGAATATATGGAATCAACTAGGATGCCTGATTTGCGTTTAAGTGACAGTGATGCTAGAGATATTACCGCTTATCTTTATGATAACAAGAATTATGATTTTGACCAGTTAGATCCTCCTGTCGCAGATGATGAGGTGTTAGATGAACTGACGCTTGATTGGTTAATGAAGATGAATCCAGAAAAATATGCTAGAGAAAAAGCTTCAAAAATGTCAAAAAATGATAAATTGTCATTCATTGGTGAAAAGAGCATACGACATTATGGCTGCTATGGGTGCCATAATATTGATGGATTTATGGATGCAAAACCAATCGGTGTTGAAATAACTCAGGAAGGTTCAAAGCCTGTAGATAAGTTTGATTTCGGACTATATCATGACATCCCTCATACAATACATGATTGGATTGAAAACAAACTTCGAACACCTCGGATTTATGACCGTGGAAAAGAGAGCGAACCACTAGATCTTTTGAGAATGCCTAATTTTCATTTTACAGAGCAAGAGATAGAGGCAGTTACTATGGCAGTCCTTTCTTTCAATACAGATAAAGTAGGCGAACCGTTATTAGCTCATAATAATGTTCCTGAGGAAAATAAAGAGGGACATAGGCTTGTTAAAAAATATAATTGCCAAGGCTGTCATCTTATTGAAAATAGAGGTGGACAATTAGTTGAGAGCATAGGTGCTCCAGAATATGGTCCTCCAAATTTGAACTCTCAAGGTAGAAAAACAAATCCAAATTGGCTAATCAAATTTTTTAATAATCCAATGACAGTTAGACCAAACCTACAAGTCAGAATGCCAAGTTTTCATCAAATAAACGATAAAGAGTGGGATACGATTATCAAATATTTTCAAAGTATTGATAATGAAAATACTGGCTATAGAGCACCGCATCAATTTGTTAAAGGCAGTACTAAATATAATGCCGGAGATAAAATTCACGAACTAGGTGCATGCAATAATTGCCACTTTTATGGAGAAACATTTCCAATTCAGACTGCTTCTACATGGGCTCCAAATCTTGCATTGACAAAAGAAAGACTAAACCCTGAATGGGTTATTGATTGGATGAGAGCTCCTGGAGAAATAATGCCTGGTACGAAAATGCCTGCTCCTTATCTTCCTACGCCTGATGTTTTAGAAACAGATGATGCGATAGATATCTGGGGTAGAGATCTAGTGAAATTAAAAGGTAATCAAGATGCAATGCTTGAGGGTCTTAGAGATTATATGTGGGATATCCAGGGTAAAACAGATATATCTGATGAAATAAAAGCTTATTTTGATGAAAATGGATATGATTTTACTAGCGGTGAAGATGATGAAGACGATGAGGACGAATGGGATGATGAAGACTGGTAAAACTTATTTCATTATTTTCATGTAGTCTTTGATGTCCCTAGTTACATTTTTAGCAAGCCACTCATCGCCCTCCCAAATCTTTAACAACTCCATATTCGGACCAATCAATGCTGACCTTAGATTATGGCCAATATTATTTTCTTCAATTCCCCAAAATTGACAACCGATTTCACTAGATAAGGTGTAAAGATCTGAAACTTTGTTTTGGCTTGACCATACTTTCCAGTTTTCATACTTATTTATTGATTTGCCATAAAATTCTTTTAGTATTTCTGGAGAGTCATAGATATAATCAAAACTAACCATAATTAATTCTATATCTTTATTTCTTCGAAAATTGTTTGCTAAAACACCATTCTTTATAACTACAGCAGGACACATATTTGGTATTGGGCAGCGAGTAAAAATAAACGAAATAAATTTAAATTTTTTATTAAGACTACTTAGATAAATATCCCCATCATTGATATCAACTAAATTAACATCGCTTATAAAATCACCAATATTCTTTTGACTAAATTCTTCATCTTCCCAGAAATCATCCTCACTATATTCTAAAGATACTGAGCCTAATTTTATAAAATTTGTACCATAACTATTTTTTTTTGTTAAAACCAATCTAAACTTCACACTATCACCAATATCTATGCCTATGATATCTTTTTTATTTTGAAAGTTGAAAGGCATAACCATGGGCATCATAAAACCTGGTATGGAATCATGATCTACAATAATAGTCTTCTGGTCTTTATTTATTTTCTTAATAATACCAAAGACATCATATTCTTTATGTTTTTTTGAACAACTAAATAGTAAATAAAATGATATAATAAATAATATTTTTTTCATTTAAAAAAAAAGGCGAACATGTTGCTCGCCTTTTTGAATATAATTTTAGATTAAATTATTTTTTCTTTGGTCTTTTGAAAGTGAAATTTTTTGTCACTTCCCCATCACCAACTGTAATTGTTTCAACGATTACTTTTTTCTTGAACTTCTCTTGCCAGCAAACAACCTCATATGTACCTGCTGGTACTCCTTTTATTTCATATTTACCATCTGAATCCGTTACTGCGAAATAAGGATGATTTGAAACCAATACCCATGTTTTCATCCATGGATGAACATCGCACTTAATATAAAATGGCTCTTCAGAGCTATCAAACTTTGCTTTTTTCGTTTTTACTACCTTAGGCATAGCAAAATTGAACTCTTTATTTTTCTTTGGCATTGAATGAATATTGTGAAGAGTCGCATCACTATTTTTAATCAATAGTTCTTGCCCTGCCTGTATTCCAAAAACATGAGGTGTGTAAATACAACCTTTTTGATCTAGCTCTACTGAAGTAGAGGGCACTCCTCCATTATATTTAACATCCTTCAAATAGACAATACATTCAGCAAGCTCACCACTAGCGTTAACTTTAAAGCTTTCTGAAAAAACCTTCCCAGAATGTGCCGCTCCACAGACCGGGTCAGCATCCATTCTTAGAGGCTTTTTCTTTGGAGGCTTACCATCATACTTCACAGTCCCTTTTATATCACCAGCATTAGATATAGAAAAGAAACAAAAAAGTATAAGATATGATAGAATAGTTTTAAATAAATTCATGAGATCATTTCCTTTATATAGTATGATTATAGTTTGAATTTATAGCATTAAGGTTAATGACATCAATAACATTGAGTAATATAAATAAATTGTTTTTAACATAATCTGGATCACCAAATATGTACATTTTTATGATATCTTGTTATATCCTAATGATCTTTAATCTTCTTAATTTGATCTTATGCGGGGCAATGGGCTACTCTACCTTTTTGTTATTTGGTGCTAATCACGCACAGTTCTCACTTTTTGCTATTCTTATTTTTGTCCTTACTGAGACATTGGTTATGTACTTTTTTATCGCAACAGGAAAAAGTATGAAAACAATATTAAGTGAGCAGGGACATTTAAATGCAGAAAAGTTGTGGGATAAAGTCAAACATATTAAAAATATTGTATTTCCTCATATCATGTTTACAATTTTTATCATTGGTGGCTTATATATTTTTTATTTTGGTTATATAAAATCAAATACATCAAATACTCCTTTAGCTTATTCTTGGTTACAAGGTCCTTTATATTTATTAGGATTATTTCATCACATTTGGTCTTTAAAAATAAAAAATGACTCCTTTAAAATTCAGATTGAAATTATTAGTGAAATGTCTACTAATTTAAAATCGTAATGTATTACATGGCAAAATCACTGCAGTTCCTTGGCATATTTTCTATTCCGATAGGTGTAATAATTAAATATCCAAAACTAATGGATCCAAAATTATTTCTGGCATCAATGATCATATTTGCATCTGGCATGGCTATCGAAAAATATCTACTAAAATAAAAAATTATTTTTTTAATTTTTTTGATAAAAGTCATTAATTTTGACGTCTAAAAGAACCAATTAAAAATGGCTACATATAATCATTTAAAAGGTATACCCGAGTTACCAGACTCGCCTAATATAAAAAAGAAAAGACCAAAGTCTGTTGCCGTCGTAGACGAAGATAACTGTACAGGATGTCAGGCGTGTGTTCCTTTTTGTCCAGTAGACTGCATCGAGTCCGTACCAAAAGAAAAATACAACATCCCAATTCCACCAGTACAAATCAGATTTGATGAGTGCATAGGCTGCGTTGTATGTGCAAGAGTTTGCACAAAAATGACCTGGGACGCAATTAGGATGATAGATACAGATACTTTTGAAGAATTATACGGAACGAAAATAAATTAATAACATGTATATCTGGAGTTTAGTTTGAGTTCAAACTCACATAGTAATGACCATCATGACGAAAATTTTATACAGAAGTATATCTTTTCTGTCGACCATAAAGTTATAGGCATACAGTATGGTATAACATCACTGCTCTTCTTATTATTTGGCTTCTCATTGATGGCCATTATGAGATGGCAACTAGCCTATCCTGACACTGTAATCCCAATTGTTGGATTCTTATTTGGAGAGAGTGGAACTCTAGCATCAGAGCAGTATAACTCTCTTGGCGCAATGCATGGTACAATTATGATATTTTTAGGTATTGTTCCACTTGCTGTAGGTGCCTTTGGCAACTATCTAGTCCCTTTACAAATCGGCGCTGTCGACATGGCTTTTCCAAAACTTAACGCTGCTAGTTATTGGTCTTATTTTGTTGGTGGGGTAATTATGATATCAAGTTTTTTCATGCCTGAGGGAGCTGCTCGATCTGGATGGACATCTTATCCTCCGCTTTCAATATTTGAGAATGGTCAAACAATCTGGCTTATATCCATGATATTTCTGATAACCTCTTCATTGCTTGGGTCTATGAATATTATTGTTACAATCGTGCAGCTGAGGGTTCCTGGTTTAACCTGGATGAGATTGCCACTTTTTGTTTGGGCCCAATTCGTTACGTCATTTTTATTGGTATTAGCTTTCCCTCCTCTAGAAGCTGCTGCTGTTTTACAGCTTATGGATAGAGTAGCAGGTACAAGCTTTTTCCTACCTAGTGGACTTGTAATGTCAGGTGAGATTGTTGATGTGGCTGGATCAGGATCGCCATTATTATGGCAACATCTATTTTGGTTTTTAGCTCATCCAGAGGTTTATGTTTTAATTTTACCTGCACTTGGAATCGTAGGTGAAATACTAGCAAATAATACAAGAAAACCAATATGGGGATTTAAATCAATTATATATTCCATGGTTTTCCTTGGTTTCTGTTCTTTCATTGTTTGGGCTCACCATATGTTCCTAACTGGAATGGGACAAGCTATGAGTGCATTTTTTCAGACAACAACAATGATAATCTCTATCCCTTCTGTTATAATACTAACCTCTTATTTCTTATCTTTATGGGGTGGCTCAATACGGTTTAATACGCCAATGTTATTTGCTCTCGCCTTTTTACCAATGTTTGGTATAGGCGGGCTTACCGGATTGCCATTAGGATTAGCAGCATCAGATATTTATCTTCATGATACCTACTATGTTATTGGTCATTTTCATTACGTTGTTGCACCTGGTACTATTTTTGCGCTTTTTGCAGGTATCTATTACTGGTTCCCAAAAATCACTGGAAAAAAAATGAATGAGATGCTTGGTAAATTACACTTCTGGCCATCTCTTATATTTATGAATGGTATTTTTATGCCAATGTTTATCCAAGGCCTAGCAGGTGTTTCTAGGAGACTCGCAGATGGTGGAGTCTCCTACGCTCATGCAAGTGGCGTTCTCCATTTAAATGAGTTTATGACAACCTCCGCTTTTCTTTTAGGTATAGCCCAAATCCCATTTATTATTAACATTATAATGTCTTTATTTTCTGGTGAAAAAGCCGGAAGAAATCCTTGGAATGCTACAACGGTAGAATGGGCAGCTCCGTCTCCACCGTTACCTCATGTAAACTTTGACTCAGATATTGTTGTTCATCATTCTTCATATGAATACAGTAACCCTGATGCCAAAAAAGATTTTATACTTCAAACAGAGAAATAAAAAACATGGAAGTACCTTATATAGTAAAAGAAAGAGAAGACACGGGATTAATTAATTCTAAGTTAGGAATTTGGATATTCTTAGCCTCCGAGATAATGTTATTTGGTGGTCTTTTCTCAGCATATATTTTTCTTAGACTTGCTGCACCTCCAGGAGATTTTGATTATTGGGCATCAAAATTAAGTGTGCCGATGGCTACCGTAAATACAATGATTCTTATTTCATCAAGTGTTTCAATGGTAATGGCTTGGGCATCCTTAAAATTGAATGATTTTTCTAAATATAAAATGTATATGGGTATAACTTTATTATGCTCAGCAATTTTTTTAGTAATTAAATATTTTGAGTACACTGGGAAATTTCATCATGGAATATATCCATCCAGTAGCACTTTTATGGCTATCTATTTTACTCTAACTGGATTACACGGTCTACATATACTTGGAGGAATAGCTGTAATGCTTTATTTTTATTTGCCTATAAGTCATGGTCTATGGCGTGAACAACCTGAACATTTTTCTAATAGAGTAGAGGCTTTAGGGCTCTATTGGCATTTTGTTGATCTAGTCTGGATATTCTTATTTCCAGTACTATATCTTTTATAGAGAAAAAATCATGAGTACTGAACATAGCAAAGAATCGATTCAAGAACATATAAGAGTATATATTATGGTTTTTGGTGCGCTCGCAGTACTGACAGTCATTACAGTTTTAGCCTCTTTTTTAAACGTAAGTACCTCCGAAGCTATCTTTCTCGCTCTCATTATCGCATCAGTGAAAGCTTCTCTTGTTGCCGGATACTTTATGCATCTTATATCTGAAAAAAGTATAATAATATCTATCCTATTATTGACAGTATTCTTTTTCTTTGTGATGATATTTCTACCATTAATCTCTTACACAGATCATGCTAACATATAAATGATTGGTATTAAAGCATTTCACTTATTTTTTATTGCACTTTCTATATTGCTGACTGGATGGTATAGCTACTTTGAAATTACAACACCTACAAATCCAGGCAATATTTCTATTATTCTTAGTACTGCATCATTTCTTTCCATGTTAGCACTTAGCGTTTATGGATATAATTTCTTTAATAAATTAAAAAAAATAAAATAATATAATGTTTACAAGATTACTAATTCTTTTATCAATTTTTATAATTCAACCAATATTTGCATGTGGCACCTGTTTTGGAGATCCTAATTCATCTGCTGTAAATGGAATGAACTGGGCGATTATATCTTTACTCACTACAACTGGAGGGGTTCTTTCAGGCATTAGTTTTTCTATTTTTACAATTGCAAAAAAATCTAAAAATCAAATTCAAAGTAAGGATTTATAAAACTTGTTAGATTTTTTACATAGTCTAGGGCTTCCAGCTAATTTATCAATCCAAGGTGAATATATAGATAATGCGAATGTACTTATGCATTGGCTAATGTTATACTTATTCGTAGGGTGGGGTATATTCTTTATTGTAAGTCTTGTAAAATTTAGAGCGTCAAAAAATAAAAAAGCTGATTACAATGGCGTAAAATCACATTTATCATCTGTATTAGAAGGGGCTGTCGCAATTGTTGAAATTATTGCACTTTTTGGATTTTCTTACCCCGTATGGGCTTATCGTGTTAATGATGTCCCAGATAGTAGAGATGCTATCAATATTAGAGTAATTGCACAGCAATTTGCTTGGAATATTCACTACCCTGGAGAAGATGGAGTTTTTGGACGGACAGATATAAACCTTGTCGATGAAGCAGAACAAAACTTTATTGGGATAGATAGATCTGATGAATTTGCTAAGGATGATATCATTCTACAAAACCAGATGCATATCCCTGTTAATAAAAAGATTCGAGTTGAGCTCTCGTCGAAAGATGTTATTCATAATTTTAAACTTCCAGAATTAAGAGTATCTCAAGATGCGATACCTGGAATGGTAATACCCGTCCACTTTACAGCAACAATGACAACAGATGATTTCTTAGAAACAGTTGTAGGTACTCCTAGAGAAGGTAAAGGTCTAGAAATTGCCTGTGCTCAATTGTGTGGTATTACTCACTATAGAATGCGTGGATATCTAACTGTTGATACAGAAGAACAGTATAATGAATGGCTCGCCAGTGAAGCCGAGTATTTAGATTCTAGCGATGATGATGGTGATGAATGGGGCGATGATGATGACTGGTAAAATTAATTTTCTATAGTAATCGATCCCATACCATTTGTAGCCTCCCAAAAATTATATAAACTCGTACCGTCATCTTCTTTTTTAGAAAACCACTCAGCAGTAGCATCAACTTTATCCCATTCATCATCCGTTAAAGATGAGTCTGTTATTACAACTACTAATAATTTAAAGTCCTTTTGAGAATCTGCTTAAGAAGGAAATCTTTCGCCTAATAAATTTTCTAATGATTCAGAAGTATAGGTAGTCCTAGTAGAGGCAGTAAATGTAAAATCATAGGCCAGAGTATCAATAGCCAGAGACGTAATATTAGAAAACATATCAAATTTTGTAACAGCTGAAATAGGCAACATACCCATTAAATATAATTCTAATTCATTAAATGGGATGCCATTCCCTCCGTTGGCAAATGGACCAAATTCACCAACGGTATAAGAACTATTCCCATTTTCAATTAATGTACTCTGCTCAAATCCACCTAATTGCCCTCTAGTATTCCCTCCAGTAAAGCCCCAATGACTTCCATATGGATATGATGTAATATTTGATCCTGGACCATCAACGGAATGTGTTGTAAGTGCAAAGTTTGCCCACTGATGAGCTAGTTCATGAAGAGCTGGTCCATATTTTAAATATTCCAAACCAGTAAGTTGCATTACGGCTTTTAGTTTACCTGAGGAACCATAATCTGAAGTATAATCATAAGCATTTTTTCCTATCCCCTCAACATCATTAGATACCCCAATTAGCATACCATAATAATATAGACTTATAGGTATTGAAGGTTCATTTAGTATAAAAAATATAAAATCATATTCATCTGGAAATTTATTATAGACATCGTTGACAACAGATAATCTTAAATCATCGTTGGTAAACCCATCATTATTTACCCAGTTATTATACTCACTTTCTGTCATTCCTAATGAGGTCACTCTATTGTTCGGGTGTGATTCAAAATGATAGACAGTATTATCTGAATTGTCAGAATCTTTATCTTCACATGATGTGCAAACAAATAATAACAAAATGATTAACAGTGAATAATATTGTTTCATGTTACCGATATTACGCTTGGCTTGTTATTAAAGATAAAAATTGTACCGCGGAAAGGGCTCGAACCTTCACGCACAAAGTGCACCAGATCCTAAATCTGGCGTGTCACCGTCAGTGAATTTAGTGATGCAAGTATATATGTAGCAAAAACAGTCATAATTCGGAGGAGTTATGGCTACACTTTACAAGAATCGCGATGTATGGTACATCACCGCATCCTATGAAAACCAAAGGCTTACAAGAAGCCTCAGAACCAAAGATAGGCAAGTTGCTAAGAAGCTCAAACCAATTGTTGAACTTGAGTTACTCAAGGAACTTACAGGATCAAATCCTCGAAAGAGAAACCTTACCTTTAATGAGATTGCAGGAAAATATCTTTCTGCTAAACATAATTGGGCGCCTAGAACGAGGGAACTTAATTCTCAAATACTCAGAGCCCACATATCCGGTAAACCTCTACCACCCCACCCAACTACGAAAGCAATTCACACTAGAGTAATAAATATTTGCTGGAACTGGGGTCTGAAGCAGGGACTTATCACGAATGCACACAAGCTTGAAGGAGATACTAAAGGTGAATCCAGAAGCAGAGTACTAAGTGATTCTGAACTCAAGACTCTGCTTGATGAAATAAGGGATAATCGCTTTAATCTGTTTGTCAGATTCGCTTACTACACTGGTGCTAGAAGCGGTGAAATACGCTCTATATCGAGGGAAAACATTTTCTCCAATCATATAGTCGCGTATGGCAAAAGTGGTAAGAGATTAATCAAACTTAATAACCAAGCTCAGGAGATATTAAGTGGACTTGATGAGCTCTGGAATTACAGTAAGGACTTCGTATCACACAAGTTCAAGAAAGAAGCCAGAAGGCTTGGTATCCCTGATATTAGGTTCCACGATTTAAGGAGAACCTTTGGTTACAATCTAATCGGACAAGGCAGGCCTATCTATGAAGTGAGCAAGCTACTGGGTCATTCATCCGTGACGACAACGGAGCGTCACTATGCTCCTTTACTTACTACAGAGATTGATGACTTTGTGCTATAGGTTACTGGGGGAGTGTAATGCTCCCCCTTAAAACAAAAAACCCCACTGATGTGGGGCTTGAGACCTCATAAACACTTTTTCATTATTTAAGTTTCCCTCTAGAAACAGAACCTCTTTTTGCTAATCTTGACCTTATCCTACTAAGAGTTACATCAGTAATACCAAGATATGAAGCTATCATTTTCAATGAAACTGAATGAATAATCTCCGGATGATTTTCAATCATACTTAAATATCTTTCTTCAGGAGTTTTTGTTATCAAGGATTCAAATCTTTTTTCAATATTTTTATGAAAAAGATTCGTTATTTTAAAAGCAATTAAACGAAGATTTGAAATTTTCTTTTTCCCAATTTCAAAATTCTCTTTTGACAACTTATAAACTTCACAATCCGTTAATGCACGAATTGAATATCTTGAAGGTTCATTGTCATAAAAGCTAGGATAAACTAAAGCAGGTGAGTTTTTAAATATAAAATCTTTGACAAAGATTTTTGATTTCTTGTTGTATTCCATTGAAAGAATACCTTCATTCACATAATAAACTGCCTTAGATACTTCACCTTGGCAATCTATTATTACACCTTTTTTATAAATTTTTATTTCAAATAGATTAGATAGAAAGAGTTTGTCATCTGAGCTCAAGTAGGCAATTTTAGCCATTCTTTCTATGTAATTGTTGACCGTTCCTGTGTTCTTCAAACTTTTATTTAGTTTATTATATAAACGGACGCAAAGTTTGATTTACTTATTTATTCTTTTTTTATTAACCATTGTTAAGACTTACCCATCATTCCACAAACAAAAAACCCCACGAATTTGGGGCTTAATGTATTTAATAAGAATACTATTCTAATCTGTATTCCAATTCATAATTCCAGTTACTGCTGGTAATGCCCATAGTATAAGTGGCATTAAAGCACCTGGCATTTCTGCTACAGGAACTCCAAACATATTAAGTTTCATAATAGCTGAAATAATGAACCAAGCTACAAAAGGTGCACATAGTACAGT